>NZ_RZPW01000706.1:0-3238 GCF_003998455.1 Mesorhizobium sp. M7A.F.Ca.CA.001.08.2.1
AAGCTGCGCATCGTCAAGACGAAAGCGTCATGAGCTCAAGCGAAGCAACATTTACGGAAAATCCCGCCGGGCATTTGGCCGCCATGGCCGGAACCGGCGAGGTCGACGTCGTCATCCTTGGCGCCGGCATCAACGGGGCAGGGCTGTTTCGCGACCTGTGCGCGCAAGGCGTCAGCTGTCTGATCGTCGACAAGGCGGATTTCGGCTCGGGCACCAGTGCCGCGCCATCGCGGCTCATTCACGGTGGCCTGAAATATCTCGAAACCGGCGAGTTCGGGCTGGTCGCACAGTCGACACTTGAACGCAATCTGCTTTTGAAGAACGCGCCGCACTATGTCAGCCCGCTGCCGACCGTCATCCCGATCTTTTCCTGGAGCAAGGGCATGTTGGCGGCATTGCGGACGCTGTTCGGCTCGACCAGCGCACCGCGCAGCCGCGGCGCCATCCTGATCAAGATCGGCCTGATGATCTATGATTTCTACGGCTCGCGAAACCAGGTCATGCCGCGCCACCGCATGGTCGGGCGGCGCCAGGCGCTCAGCGGGATGCCGGCGCTCAATCCTTCGATCGTCGCCACCGGCACCTACTACGATGCCAAGATAAGCCACCCCGAAAGGCTCGTGCTTGAACTGATCCTCGATGGGCGGCAGGCAAACGCGGCCTCGGCCAGCGCGAACTATACGGCGCTGGTCAAGTCCGCCGATGGGGTACTGACCTTCCAGCCGGAAAACGGCGCGGCCTTTTCGGTGCGGCCGAAGCTGGTGGTCAACGCCGCCGGTCCGTGGATCGACGATGTCAACGAATTGCTTGGCGCGCCGTCGAAGATGATCGGCGGCACCAAGGGCTCGCACGTCCTGCTCAAGCATGACGAACTGGTCAAAAGCCTGGCCGGGCGCATGCTCTATTTCGAAGCCGATGACGGCCGCATCTGCCTCATCTACGATTATCTCGGCCTGGCGCTGGTCGGCTCCACCGACATCAAGGCCGACAATCCCGACGCGGTGCGCTGCGAGCCCGACGAAGTCGAGTACCTGCTCGACAGCGTGCGGACTCTGCTGCCGGGAATGGCGTTCGAGCGCGACCAGATCGTCTACGCCTATAGCGGCATCAGGCCGCTGCCGGCCTCCGATGCATCGCTGCCCGGGCTGATCAGCCGTGACCACTCCGCGCCGGTCACTGAGCCGGATCGGAACAGACCTTTCGCGGTCATCTCGCTGGTCGGCGGCAAGTGGACGACCTTTCGCGGCTTCGCCGAGGAAGTCGCCGACACCGTGCTCGGCCGCCTGCAGCGCAGCCGCAAGGTGACGACGCAAGCCATGCCGATCGGCGGCGGCAGGGATTTCCCGACCAATGCCGCAGCGCGAGCAGGTTGGCTGGCTCTGGCTCACTCGAACACGGGCGCTGAGGAACGGCGTCTCGATGCGCTGCTGTCGCGATACGGCACCAGAGCCACGCAGATCGCCACGCATGGGTCGGGCGATGGGGGTCGGCTGCCGGATTCAGAAAGCTACAGCAAATCGGAAATCGACTACATCGTCCGCAACGAGTTCGTCGAACATCTGGCCGATATCGTCATGCGCCGCAGCACCTTGGCGATATCAGGCTCCCTGACGGGCCGCGACCTGCAGGCGATTGCGGCGATTGCCGGACAGGCGCTGGGCTGGAGCGCCGGGCGCCTTGCAAGGGAAGTCGAGGCCGCAATTGTGGAACTCGAGGACCGGAACCTGATGCGGCTGGGCTGATCAGTCAGTCACCGATGCTCTTCACAAGGCAATCCGGTCGGTTTGCCCATGGATGCGCCGCATCCGCAAATCGCCCAACTCACAGGCAGATTGGGATTTTGCCGATGTTAGATATTATCCCTGAAAAACAGCTAGTTAGAAGAAAATCTGGATAGCCGATGGCCATGCAATTCTGCTGGCTTAGGCGTGAGGTAACATAGATTGACGTTAAATTAACACAACTGTATGATCGAGTAACATGCTCACCTCCTAATAGGTCGATGTTGCCCGCCGAATGCCGGCAGACCGGCGTTTCGGGAAGGGCGAGACCTGTGAATTCCCCTTATGTGCATGCGCCCAACCCGGCGGGGGATTGACAGCGATGCAGGGATGTGAAAATTTTTGCACACAAAGATAATAATATCATCTCAGGGAGGAGATGGCTTGAAATCCGGCGGAACCGCTAACCGCGATCATGAGTCCAGCCTCGCCACCCGCGCGGCCTGGCTTCACTATGCCGGGGGTCTGACGCAGGCCCAGGTGGCCAAGCGGCTCGGCCTGACCAGCCTCAAGGCGCATCGGCTCATCACGCGGGCCACCCAGGATGGCCTGGTCAGGGTGATCATCGACGGCGACGTCGGCGAATGCATCGACCTCGAGCAGCAGCTGATCAATGCTTACGGGCTCGATTACTGCGAGGTCGTTCCGGATCTCGATCAGGACGAGCTGCCACTGAAGGCGCTTGGCATCGCCGGCGCTCAGTTTCTGAAGCGGGAGATCGATCGCGGCGAGGACATGCTGATCGGCGTCGGCCACGGCCGTACCCTTGCCGCAAGCGTCGAGTATCTGACGCGCACCGCCGCCGCCCATATCCGTTTCGTCTCGCTGCTTGGCGGTGTGACGCGCAAGTTCGCGGCCAACCCGCACGACGTCATGCATCGGCTGGCCGAGCGGACCGGCGCGCAGGCCTATGTGATGCCGGTGCCTTTTGTCGCCAACACCGCGGAGGACCGTGAGGTGCTGCTTGGGCAGCGCGGCATCAGCGATGTCTTCGACCTCGCAAGCCGGTCCGACCTGATGTTCGTCGGCATAGGGACCGCCGAGCGGGAAGCTTCGCTGGTCGCCACCGGCATGATCGAACATTCCGAAATCGATGAGGTCAAACGCGATGGCGGCGTCGGCGAGCTGCTCGCCCACTTCTTCGACGACCAGGGACGCCCAGTGGAAACGGCGCTGTCGGACAGAATCCTGGCACTCCCGCGGGACCAGTTGAAGGGCCGCCGGATCGTCGCCGTCGCCGGAGGCAAAGTGAAAATACGCGCCATCAAAGCGGTGCTCGAAAGCCGCTATCTCAGCGGCCTAATCACCGACGAGTCCACCGCTCGTGCCCTTGTCGAACAGAAAAAACCCAATGGCGCGAAGCGCCATATGAACGGAGGATCGCCAAATGCGTGACAAGCGCGGATCAGCCTTGCTGGCGGTTGCGTCATGAGCGCGAAAGCCGCCACCGCATCGAC
>NZ_RZPW01000707.1:0-3235 GCF_003998455.1 Mesorhizobium sp. M7A.F.Ca.CA.001.08.2.1
TCCGAGGCGTTATCAATTGCAGCTGCACAGGTGAGAGCTGAATAGAAATCGTACTCCGCCTCCTCGATGGAAGACCGCATGGCCCAGCGTATCCCAGCCACCTTTCCCGAAGCTTCCAGTGCTGCTGCATAGTCGGCCGCAAAATACCGTTCTTGAAGTCTAAAGACCCAGTGATAACAGACCATCATTGCCAATTGAGGCTGCGTGTCGACGTTCTGATTGGCCCAATCCTCGTCTTCGGGACTGTTGCCGCAGGGCACACCACGAAGGTTGCGGATGAGCGAGAGCTGTCCCAGGAAGCGCTCTGCTGGCAGGCCCAGCTGAATTGTGCTTGCAAAAGCAAGCGCCTGGTCGGCCTCGATCTGAACTTGGCTAAGCGGCACGCCCGAAACAAGCAAATGCGTTATGAGATTTCTAGAGTTGTAGGCGGCAAATGCCATATCCCCCATCGATCTGCCGATTTCGAAGGCCTCCCTCATCAAGGGCTGGCAAATGGGCAGGGGTTTGAACCAAGGCATCGCGAAAGCGGCGAAGCACGAATACACGCGGGCCTTGAAGCGGTCATCACTGCGTCGGTCCACCAATTGGCAAGCGAGCTGGCCTAGGCTGTATGCCGTCGCGTAGTCAGAGAAGTGCGAGCCAAGCGTCATGTTAAGCGCGGAATAGGCAACGCTGGAACTCTGGCAGTGGCCATGCTCCAGACTCAGATTTGTCATGCGTAGAAGCACAATTTCAAGCAGATACCGATCCACAGCGTACGCTGCCGGGAACAGTTCGGTCAGCACCGCCATTATAGCTATGCAGTCCGGATCGCTCATAGCTGGCAGGTCGATGAGGTCGTTCACAGGCCGGCGCGCTAGCTGACGGCGCATTTCAAGGTATTCCCGGCGAACTTCCGCCTCACTTGGGCGCGATGACCAGTTGACGCCCTTCCGGGACAGGAAGGCAAGTGCAACCTCGACCGCACTCTCGCTCCTGCCCGTTGTGAAGTACAGTAGGACAGCAAGGCACACCACATTGGCCTCATCTTTGAAACCTCTGGCGTGCTGCGTGAGAACCGTAAGCCGGCCCTCGGCTCCAACCAACTCACCCCCAACAATCTCGCATTCTGCCTGCCCGATTTCCAGATCAAATGTCAGCCTGTACTGGCGCTCCCAACTGCCATCTTCAAGCAAGCTCCGACCAGCTGCAAAGTAGGTTTGCGCAGAACGATATGCGCTCGAATTTTGGGCGCGCTTCCCTGCAATCAAATGGAGTTGCGCCGCGAGATCACGTTCTGCAGTGCAATCGATTGCCGATGAGCCTCGGTGGAACTGGTTGACGATCTCAAACACCTTGTCCTCGAGTTCCTCAGGTGGGATCTGCGCCAAAAGCGCCCTGCCGATCTGCAGGTGGGTGGCAGCTCGCTCGGCAAGTGGAATCAGTGTGTAGGCCGCTTCCTGCACGCGATCGTGCGAAAAAGCATAGCTCCCATCGAAACGATGGATCAGACCCGCCTGCACGGCCGCTCCCAGTTGCGCGTCGATCTGATCAAGTGAACGTTCCTGCACTCGCGCGACCGCAAGACGATCCGCGATGTGACCCAGGCAGGCCAGCTGACCCAAAGTCCGCTGCGTTTGGGCAGAAAATCGGGTCAGTTTGGTGGAGAGCAGGTGCGCCACGTTGTCGGTGATCCTCTTGGCCTGAACTTTATCAAAGTCCCATCGCCAAGATGCGCTTTCGGGTTGGAATGTAAGCAACCCCTCCTCGGAGAGCGCCGTCAAAAACTGCAGTGCAAAGAAGGGATTTCCGCCCGTCTTCTCGAATATCAACTCGGCCAATTCGCGCGTTAGCGCCACATCAGAATGCAGCGCGTCGGCGCACAATTGCGCAAGATCACTTACTTGTAGCGGGCCAAGGACTATCTCGGAGATAGTTCCTGAGGCACCGCGAATTGTGCCGAGCGTGTGGAACAGAGGGTGTGTTGGGCCGACTTCGTTGGTTCGGTACGCACCGATCACGAGGATGTGTCTGGCCTGGGGATCTGTAACAAGGCCCTCCAAAAGTTCAAGCGTGCCGCTGTCGAGCCAATGGAGGTCATCGATGAACAATACTAACGGGTGCTCGGCCTTGGCAAAAACACCAAGCAGGTTGCGGAAAGCCGTGTGGAATCGCGTCCGGGCGGATTTTGCGTCAACTTGGGCGACCATTGACTGCTCGCCGATTACCAGTGCGAGCTCCGGAATTAGATCAACCATCAACTGGCCGTTCGGCCCTAAGGCAGCGAGAAGATCATCGCGCCAGGTTTTCAGTTCTGCATCACTCTTGATCAGCAACTGACGAACCAGACCCTGCAAGGCTTGAGCAAGCGTCGCATAAGGGATGTTTCGCTTGTACTGGTCGGATTTTCCAGACGCGAACAAGCCGCGTCTCGGCACGAGAGCTTTGTGAAGCTCGTTGACGATGGAGGACTTGCCGATACCAGCATAACCGGTGATCAACACCATTTCACAATCGCCGTGCGTCATTACTCGATCGGAAGCAGCGAGTAGGACCTCAACCTCAACGGAGCGCCCATACAGCTTTTCAGGCAAGAGCAAACGGTCTGAAACATCGTGCTGGCCGAGTTCGAACACCGGCGTGATGCACTTCGATTCCCAGGCTTCCAGGCATTTGATCAGGTCGGCTTCAACCCCGGCCGCGGTTCGGTATCGCTCCTCGGGGTCTTTGGCGAGCAGCTTCAGTATAAGGTCGTCGATGCGAGATGGCAGACCTTTGATACGCTGACTCGGCGGCAGAGGAATCCGCGCTATATGACAATGGATCCACTCCATCGGATCCGTGGCGGTGAAGGGCAATTCGCCCGTAAACAGCTCATAGAGCGTGACGCCCAAGGAATAGAGGTCGCTACGCGAGTCGACAGATCGGTTCATTCGCCCCGTCTGCTCAGGCGCCATATAGGCAAGCGTGCCAGCTATGACTTCAGGTGGCCCGGGGATCTGCCTCTCCCTGGGTATTCGCGAAGCGATGCCAAACCCCGTCAGGTGGACACGTCCCTCGTTATCCACAAAGACATTTGCGGGTTTTATGTCTTTGTGAACTAAACCGCTTTTGTGTGCCTGGCCAACCGCCCGCGCCAGATCGATGGCGAGCCGGAAAGACTGGGTCAGGTTCATCTGGTGCTGCTCTCGCGCCAGGATGACATCTAAAGGCACACCACCGCAGTCCTCCAGTAGAAGCATCTGCCGCCCTTTTT
>NZ_RZPW01000708.1:0-3232 GCF_003998455.1 Mesorhizobium sp. M7A.F.Ca.CA.001.08.2.1
CTGGATAGCCTGGCCGATATCACCAGCGCCGAGACATCGAAAAGGCTCATCCGTCTCGACGTCGCCAAGCCCGGCCGTGTCTTCACGGAAGAAGAGCGCAGCCGTGTTCCTTCGGAGGTGTAATGGTCGACGAGGTCGTTGCCGAAGGCTGCGTTCATGATGCGCTCGCCGAGCGCGAAGCCGACCGAATTGGCGAGACCCTGGCCGAGCGGGCCGGTGGTCGTCTCTATGCCGGTGGCATGGCCGTATTCGGGATGGCCGGCGGTCTTCGAGCCCAATTGGCGGAAATGCTTGATCTGGTCGATCGTCATGTCCTCGTAGCCGGTCAGGTGCAGCAGCGAATAGAGCAGCATCGAACCGTGGCCGGCCGACAGGATGAAGCGATCCCGGTCGGGCCAATGGGGGGCCTTCGGATCATATTTCAGGAACTTCGTGAACAGCACCGTGGCGATGTCGGCGCAGCCCATGGGCAGGCCGGGATGGCCGGAGTTTGCCTTCTCGACGGCGTCCATGGAGAGAAAGCGGATCGCATTGGCCATCCGGTCATGTTGTTCACGCGACGTCATGGTTCCTCCAGAAGTGGGGGTTTGGGGGCTTGGGAGAGCCCTTGAAAAGGGTGCGCGACACATAGCAGGCGCGGGCTTTTAGTCAACAAATCGGGTGCACATTTGCCGGTCTTGTGATGCCGGCGGCGGACCTACATTAGCGTTAGCGGGGGACAGTCGCGAGAGCTTTGTTGACGTTGCCTTCACCCGGTGCCTAATGTTTCAGGGATAACGCGTTCTGAACGTGAACGATTCGGTGATGGGCAGGGCACAGGACGAAGGCCATGACCGGGGAAGCCACACTCAAGGAAGTCATCGCGAGGCTGGGCAAGGCCATCGAGGGGCTGGAAAACGCCGTCGCGGCCAAGCTCGAGCATGAACGCGACTACTCCGAAGCCGAGGCCGAGGTGCAGCGGATGAATGCCGATCGCTCGCGGCTGGCGCAGGAACTCGACAATTCCGAAGCGCGCGCCGAACGGCTGGAAGATGCCAACAAGGAAGTCTCGCGACGTTTGGTGACCGCCATGGAAACCATCCGCGCCGTGTTGGACAGATAGGAGCTGGCCCGATGGCACAGGTCACGGTTTCAATCGACGGCAAGCAGTATCGCATGGCCTGCGACGAGGGCCAGGAAGAGCATCTGATCGATCTTGCCGAACGTTTCGACCGCTATGTTTCACACCTGAAGGACTCGTTCGGCGAGATTGGCGATCAGCGGCTGACCGTGATGGCCGGCATCATGGTGATGGATGAACTCTCGGAGTTGCAGAAACGCGTCAAGGGCATGGAAAGCGAAGTGCTGACCTTGCGCAAGACCCGCGACGAGGCTCTGACCAAGGCCGACAAGAGCGATAGCGTGCTGACCAACGCGCTCAGCGCGCTGGCACAGCGCATGGAAGACCTGACTGTGACAATGGCGGTCAACAAGAGCTGAGGCAGGATCTCTCCTGTCCAGCTCAACAGGCTCTCATCCGCGTGCCGAGCATTCGGCAGCATAAAAATGCTCGCGTGCCGCCGACAAGAGTTTCATATTATCTTGCAGTCACGATTTTTGCGCTAAGATGCAACGATGCCCGGGCGGGGCAGCTCGATGGCGGCATGGGTTGCCGCTTGTCGTTCCTCGCTGCCGACGGGTTCCGTTTACAGGGGAGATGTATCATGAGCCTTCGTATCAACGACATTGCGCCGGATTTTACCGCCGAGACCACGCAAGGGACGATCAAATTCCATGACTGGATCGGGGACGGATGGGCGATTCTGTTCAGTCATCCCAAGAATTTCACGCCGGTCTGCACGACCGAGCTTGGCACGATGGCGGGGCTCGAAGGCGAATTCAAGAAGCGCAACGTCAAGATCATCGGCATTTCGGTCGATCCGGTCGAAAGCCACGGCAAGTGGCAGGACGACATCAAGACGGCGACCGGCCATTCGGTGAACTACCCGCTGATCGGCGACAAGGACCTCAAGGTCGCCAAGCTCTACGACATGCTGCCGGGCGGTGCCGGCGAGACGTCGGAAGGCCGCACGCCGGCCGACAATGCCACGGTGCGCTCGGTCTATGTCATCGGACCGGACAAGAAGATCAAGCTGGTGCTGACCTACCCGATGACCACGGGCCGCAACTTCGATGAGATCCTGCGTGCGGTCGATTCCATGCAGCTGACCGCCAAGCATCAGGTGGCGACGCCGGCAAACTGGAAGCAGGGCGAGGACGTCATCATCACCGCTGCCGTCTCCAACGAGGACGCGATCAGGCGCTTCGGCGCTTATGAGACCATCCTGCCGTATCTGCGGAAGACCAAGCAGCCCTCTGCCTGACCGCTCCTCGGAACAGTTTTTGGCTTTCCTGTCGCCGCGAGCGAAATGATACTTGACTGGCTCGCCCGAGCGGACAACCATGCTCCTCTCGGGTGTCGTCAGAGAAAATCATTCCTGACGACCGAGAGTTGGGGAAGCCAGTATTGGACGTAGCTTTGGCCAGGCCGCAGGTCAGCGGCTTCTACGACAAGCCGACCGGGGCCATCCAGTATGTCGTCGCCGACCAGGCGACGAAACGCTGCGCCATCATCGATCCGATCCTCGATTTCGACGAGAAATCCGGTGCTACGGCAACGAGGAATGCCGATATCCTGCTCGACTTCGTCAGCGAGCAGGGGCTGAGCGTCGAATGGATCCTCGACACCCATCCGCACGCCGATCATTTCTCGGCGGCGTACTATCTGAGGGAGAAGACCGGAGCGCCGACAGCGATCGGCGACAGGGTCGTCGACGTCCAGAATTTGTGGAAGGCGATCTACAACTGGCCGGATTTTCCCGCCGACGGTTCGCAGTGGGACAGGCTGTTTGGTGAAGGCGAAACCTTCACGGTCGGCACGCTTCCGGTCAAGGTGCTGTTCTCGCCCGGCCATACGCTGGCGTCGATCACCTATGTGATCGGCGATGCCGCCTTCGTCCACGACACGCTGTTCATGCCCGACAGCGGCACAGCGAGGACGGACTTTCCCGGCGGCAGTGCCGCGCGGCTCTGGCGCTCGATCCAGGACATACTGGCGTTGCCGGACGAGATGCGGCTGTTCGTCGGTCATGACTATCAGGCCGGCGGCCGCGAACCCTTGTGGGAAAGCACGGTCGCCATACAGAAGGCGACCAACACCCATCTTGCCGCCGCCCGCAGCGAGGCCGAGTTC
>NZ_RZPW01000709.1:0-3224 GCF_003998455.1 Mesorhizobium sp. M7A.F.Ca.CA.001.08.2.1
CATGCACGCAACTGCGGCGATGAGTTGTCGGACCGGCTGGATCCTATAAAAAGCCGGCCTTTCTGAAGCCGGAGAGGAAGTGTTCGAAGGAAGATGGGTCTGCGAAGGGAAGGTGGGCAAGGTAGCCAAGCGAGAGGTCCGGTTGCAGCCTCAGTGTGGCTTCGACTGCGACATGCGCCTTTTCCATCTCGCCTAGATGGGCGTAGGCCGCCGCGAGAAAGGCATGGATGAAGAACTGGTCGCCGGCCTTCCGATAAGCGTCGATGGCGTCGGCGTATCGGCCGAGCAGGAAGAGCGCGCTTCCCTTCACCTCCCAGAACCAGACCGGGGGCAACGGGTCGAGCAGTATGGCCCTTTCGAGGACCGCCAAGGACTGCTGAGGCTGGCCGCCGTAGTTGAGCCAGCTTGCATAGTCTCCGGCAATGTTGACGTCGTGCGGATTGAGCGTACGGGCCTGCTGGAAATGCAGTCCGGCATCCCCATGCTGGCGCATATGTACAAGCACGAGACCCATGCTCTGGTTGCAGATGCCGTCATTCCGGTCGAGCAGGAGCGCTGTGCGCGCAGACCGCAAGGCACTTTGCAGCGTACGAGGATCGCGGTCGTACCAGAATCGCGCAACCAGGCACTGCGCTAGATAGGCATGACCTTGAGCAAAAGTCGGATCGAGTTCGGCGCTCCGGGTAAACATGGATTCGCCCTTGTCCATTTCATACTGATGGTAGTGCGCGCGACCCTGCAAGTAGTAGTCGTAGGCGGCCCAATCGGCCGGCGGCGTTCGCCGCGAGCGGCTAGTCGCATCTGCCTCGGCGGCGCCTTGGACGGTTGAAGCCACGAGGGCCGCCACCTCCTCCTGAACCGAAAAGATGTCCTCAAGCGCCCTGTCGTAGCGTTGAGCCCACAAATGGAAGCCGCTGGCGCCGTCGATCAGCTGCGCCGTGATCCGGATACGGCTCCCGAGCCGTCGCACGCTGCCCTCGACGAGGTAGCGCGCGCCGAGTTGCCGGTGGACTTCCGCGGCCTCCGGCGCTGGCCCACGAAACTGAAAAGATGAATTACGCGCGATCACCACGAGCGACCGGTAACGCGCCAGTTCAGTGATGATATCTTCGGTGATGCCGTCGCTCAGATAATGCTGGTCCTGATCGCCGCTCAAATTGGCGAAGGGCAGCACGGCAATGGTGGGTTTGCCGGACGGCGCGATTGGTCGCTGCACTGAACCTTCCGCGCGCTCGACAGGCGCGGTGAAGCGGTAGCCGACGCGAGGCACGGTGGCGATCCAGTCGCCACCTTGGTCGGTGGGGCCGAGCGCCTTCCTCAGCGTCGCAATCTGGACGGTGAGATTGCTTTCCTCGACCGCTAGGCCCGGCCAGGCAGCTTCCATCAGCTCGGCCTTGGTCAGGATGTCGCCGGGCCGGGCCGCAAGCGTGGCGAGCAGCGTGATGCCGCGATGCCCGATGGAGATCGGTATTTCATGTCGCAGGAGCGTCCCCTTCTCAGGGTCGAGCACGAACGGACCAAAGGTGAGGTGAACCCGTTGCATCCCGCCATATTAAACGTTTCGGAATTTTTCGGAACAGTTTCGGCCGCGCTTTAGTACGCAGGTCCGCTCATCCGCCAAAGTAGCGTTATCGATTTTAGCAGCACCAAGAAAGGACGAGCCAAATGAGCACGCAGCTTTCTCTTACCTCAAGACTCTACCAGTCTCTCTGGAGCGAACAGCCGACGTGGACGACTGAACCGGTATCGGTCTGGGCGAGACTCTTCGCCCTGCGCGGCCTGGTCGCGGTCTGGCGCGAGCGCAAGTACTATCGCGAGGAACTGAAGCGACTGGCGGAAGATGGGCCTCAGCGGATCGACGACGTCGGTCTCACCCTGGCTGCCGTCGAGGCGGAACTTCAAAAGCCGTTCTGGAAGGCGTGATTTGCATCCATAGCTGTGAACGATTGTCTGCACAGGGCCAGCAAACTCCGCAAGTACTGTCTCATCGCCGCCGCAAAGACACGACCGGTATGTTCTATCAGTAGCCGATCAAGGACCTGCCTGTAGGCCGTGGTAGGTGCAGCAATGCTCCGCTCATCCTGGCCTGCCGGCCGGACCTCGGCGGCCAATTCTGCCGCCAGAATTGTAATCATTCTTGGTCCGGCATTTGAGGGAAGGACCAACCTGTAACCGCGCGTCGGCACTGTCTGCACGACGGCCTGGCGACTGTCGTGAGCGCCGCACGGATCTCGTGAATGCATTGGACCAGGCTGTCATCGGTGACGGCTAGCCCGTTCCAGACCGCCGTCATCAACTCGTCCTTGGTGATGACGCGATCAGCGTTCTCCAGAAGGTGGCGAAATACCGCGAAGGTCTGGTGGCGAACTGCGATTGTCCTGTTGAATTGGTCGCGCAAGGTCTCCCTACTCACGTCGGCGGTTACGCCGTTGAGTACGAACGTTGTAGGCGGCGAGCTATTCAAGCCGGTTCCCCTCAAGCACGAAGCCGCAGTCCAATACTAGCACGGTTTCGCGCTGCGAAGACTGATCATCATCCAGCGCGTGCGGGGAGCTCGGATTTCGGCGAATGATCGTAAGCCGTTCGTGACTTGGCAAATGCCCAGGCGAGAGTCGCTACCGTACGCCGACTTGAATTGTGCGTTAGTGCATTGGCAGGATGTTCTGGTTGAGGCGGAACAGATTGTCCGGATCGTATCTGTGCTTGATCTTGGCGAGCCTCCCATAGGCTTCGGCTCCCAAGGCGTCGCGTACGAGGTCCGCTCCTTCGCCATGGCCGGGGAAGTTCAGATAGAGGCGCCCGGTCGAGTAGCGCTGCACGTCCTGCCAGAAGCTGCGAACCCAGCTGATGTTCGCGTCGTCCTCATCAGCGCCTGGCCAGATGGCATCGAGGCTGAGCATGAAGGGCATGGACCGGTCACCGAAGGCAGTGGCATCGGCTGCAACGCGCTGGACGAAACCGCCGAACTTCCAGATCGAGGCGAAGGTCATTTCGGAGGGCCGCTTCGCCATCCGCGCGGTGATCTCCCCGATGACCTCGTCGTCGAGGCGCGAGAGGTAGGTGGATTTCCAGTAGCAACGGTCGCGGCCTTTCGGGAACAGGCCGTCATAGAGCGACTGGATGGTGCGATACGGCATGCGGCCGCTGAAATCGACAAGCGGTGCTCCAAAACTGCGTAAGGGCGCCACGACCCGCTCGCCCTCGTCGGCCAGTCCGTCATAGAC
>NZ_RZPW01000070.1:0-13763 GCF_003998455.1 Mesorhizobium sp. M7A.F.Ca.CA.001.08.2.1
GCATAGAGTACTTTGGCACGCTGATAGCCTGAGGCTGCCGAAGTGGTCGGCAGCCTCAGGCTATCAGCGTGCCAAAGTACTCTATGCCATCGGCCGCGCCATGCAGCGGCATCAGCGCCTGTTCGCGGTGCTTGAGACCATCGACAACGGCAAGCCGATCCGCGAAAGCCGCGATATCGACGTGCCGCTGGCGATCCGCCATTTCATCCACCATGCCGGCTGGGCGCAGGCGCTGGACAGGGATTTCCCCGGCCATAGGGGTGTCGGCGTCGTCGGCCAGATTATCCCGTGGAACTTTCCGCTGCTGATGCTGGCCTGGAAGATCGCGCCGGCGCTCGCCGCCGGCTGCACCGTGGTGCTGAAGCCGGCCGAGTTCACGCCGCTGACCGCTATCCTATTCGCCGAGATTTGCGAGCGTGCCGGCGTGCCGAAGGGCGTCGTCAACATCGTCCAGGGCGGCCCTGAGGCCGGCGTCGCCATCGTCAACCATCCCGGCGTCCAGAAGATCGCCTTTACCGGTTCTTCCGAGGTCGGCAAGATCATCCGCAAGGCCACCGCCGGCTCGGGCAAGAAACTGTCGCTGGAGCTCGGCGGCAAATCGGCTTTCATCGTCTTCGAGGATGCCGATCTCGACAGCGCCGTCGAAGGCCTGGTCGACGGCATCTGGTTCAACCAGGGCCAGGTCTGCTGCGCCGGTTCGCGGCTCCTGGTGCAGGAAGGCATAGCCGACGCCCTGATCGCCAAGGTCAAGACGCGGATGAGCCGGCTGCGCGTCGGCAGCCCGCTCGACAAGAACACCGATATCGGCCCGCTGGTCGATCTGACCCAGCTCGAGCGCGTCAAGGGCCTGGTTGCCGAAGGCGCCAGACAGGGCGCTGTTTGCTGGCAGCCGGATGCCGGGCTGCCGTCCTCCGGCTACTACCATCTGCCGACGCTCGCCACAGGTGTTTCGCCGGCTAACATATTGGCGCAAGAAGAGGTGTTCGGCCCTGTTCTGGCGACCATGACCTTCCGCAACACCGAGGAAGCGATCGAGCTCGCCAACAACACGCGCTATGGCCTCGCCGCCTCGGTGTGGAGCGAGAACGTCAACCTTGCCCTGCACGTCGCGCCGCAATTGAAGGCCGGCGTGGTCTGGGTCAACGGCACCAACATGTTCGACGCCGCGTGTGGCTTCGGCGGCTACCGCGAGAGTGGTTTCGGTCGTGAGGGCGGGCGCGAGGGTATGTTCGAATATCTCACGGCAAAATTGCCGCTCGGCCCGGTCATCAAGCCGGCGACGATGTCGGCGCAACCGGTCGAGCAGGCCGACGGCGCGGCAATCGACCGTACGGCAAAGCTGTTCATCGGCGGCAAGCAGGTACGGCCGGACGGCAATTATTCGCTCGCCATCGCCACCGCCAAAGGCAAGCTTGCCGGCGAAGTTGGGCTCGGTAGCCGCAAGGATATCCGCGATGCCGTCTCCGCCGCCCGCGGTGCCAAGGCCTGGCCGGAGGCGACCGCCTATAACAGGTCCCAGGTGCTCTATTATCTGGCCGAGAACCTTTCCGGCCGCGCCGGCGAGTTCGCCGCCCGTCTCACCGAATTGACCGGCGCCACGCCCAAGGCCGCGCGGGAAGAGGTCGAACAATCCATCGAGCGGCTGTTCCTCTATGCCGGTCTGGCCGACAAATTCGAGGGCCGCGTGCACCAACCGCCCGCGCGTGCCGTGACATTGGCGCTGCACGAGCCGGTCGGCGTCGTCGGCATCGTCGCGCCGGATGCCTCGCCGCTGCTCGGCCTGATCTCGCTGATTGCACCCGCACTCGCGATGGGCAACACCGTGGTCGCAGTGCCGTCGGAGCGCTACCCGCTGCTGGCGACCGATCTTTACCAGGTCATCGAATATTCCGACATTCCCTCAGGCGCCATCAACATCGTCACCGGTCGCAGCGCCGAACTCGCCGGCGTGCTGGCCAAGCATGACGATGTCGACGGGCTTTGGGTGTTCGCCGATGCCGAGACCTGCGCCAAGGCGGAAGCCGAGTCCATCGGCAACCTCAAGCGCGTCTGGAGCGGCAATGGCCGCGGCATCGACTGGGCATCCGACCAAGCCGCCGGCGACGCCTTCCTGCGCCGCGCCGTCGAGGTCAAGAATGTCTGGGTGCCTTACGGCGATTGATGGCCTGCCGGTACTGTTCAGATCGTGTTCGGGCTTGACGCCCGGACAGATGTTCTTTAACGAGAAAAAACATCTTTATCAGTGAACGGTCAACGGCGCAGGCTGCACGATCACGCGTGACTGGCACATGACGCCTTGGCCAGCCGCAGGTAGACCCGGACTATCCCAGCGGACGAGGAGAACAGCATGGCGGATCTGGCAGGCAAGGTCGTTGTCGTCACGGCAGCGGCGCAAGGGATCGGCAAGGCGAGCGCACTGGCCTTCGCAAAAGCCGGCGCCATCGTCTACGCCACCGACATCAACGAGACGCTGCTGGCGGAACTCGCCAAGACGCCAGGGATCAAGACCCGCAAGCTGGACGTGCTCAACGACGAAGCCGTCAACGCCGCCTTTGCCGAGATCGGTGTCGTCGACGTGCTGTTCAATTGCGCCGGTTTCGTCCATTCGGGCTCGATCCTGGAGATGAAGGACGGCGACCTCGATTTCGCGCTGAACCTCAATGTCCGCGCCATGATCCGCACCAGCCGGGCCGTGCTGCCCGGCATGCTGGAACGCGGCGACGGATCGATCATCAACATGGCCTCGCTGGCCAGTTCCACCAAGGGCGTGCCCAACCGCTTCGTCTATGGCCTGACCAAGGCCGCGGTCATCGGCCTGACCAAGGCGATAGCCGCCGACTATGTCGGCAAGGGCATACGCTGCAACGCCATCTGCCCCGGCACGGTCGAGAGCCCGTCGCTGCAGGACCGCATGCACGCGCAAGGCGACTATGATGCCGCCCGCGCCGCCTTCATCGCCCGCCAGCCGATGGGCCGGCTCGGCACGCCGGAGGAAATCGCCGATCTGGCCGTCTACCTGGCCGGCGCCACGTACACGTCCGGGCAGGCCTACAATATCGACGGCGGCTGGTCGATCTGACTGCGGAAATCTTGCGTGGGCCGGACGATCTGGCCCGTTGCCGGCGTTTAACAGGGGATCGAACAGTCTGAAAATCCCGCGCGCCGGCTATCTTGTATGGCGATCGCGCTTGTCCGTAGTCAGGTCGGTGGGTACGGTCCGCCGGTTCCTTGAAGGAGCAATCGCCTTGGCGGAAAGTTTGCAAAAGGCCACGAGGCCGCAATCAGGAGAAGGATTTAGATGAAACTGCTGCGCTATGGCGAGGTGGGAAGCGAACGTCCCGGCCTGCTCGATGCGGATGGAACGATCCGTGATCTCTCCGCTCACGTCACCGATATCGGCGGCAAGGCACTCGATCCGGCATCGCTGGCAGCACTCGCCAAGCTAGATCCGAAGTCGCTGCCGGCGGTTTCCGGCAGCCCGCGCCTCGGCGCCTGCGTTGCCGGCACGGGCAAGTTCATCTGTATCGGCCTGAACTATTCCGACCACGCCGCCGAGACCGGCGCCACCGTGCCGCCGGAGCCGATCATCTTCATGAAGGCGAGCTCGGCCATTGTCGGCCCGGATGACGACGTGCTGATCCCGCGCGGCTCGGAGAAGACCGACTGGGAAGTCGAGCTGGCCGTGGTCATCGGCAAAACCGCCAAATATGTCAGCGAAGCCGACGCGCTCGACTATGTCGCCGGCTATAGCGTCGCCCACGACGTCTCAGAGCGCGCCTTCCAGGCCGAGCGGCAGGGCCAGTGGACCAAGGGCAAGAGCTGCGACACATTCGGCCCGACCGGCCCATGGCTGGTGACCAAGGACGAAGTGGCCGACCCGCAGAACCTCAAAATGTGGCTGACCGTCAACGGCAAGACGATGCAGAACGGCTCGACCAAGACCATGGTCTATGGCGTCAAGTATCTGGTGTCCTATCTCAGCCAGTTCATGTCGCTGCATCCCGGCGACATCATCTCCACTGGCACGCCGCCCGGCGTCGGGCTGGGCATGAAGCCGCCGGTGTTCTTGAAGGCCGGCGATGTGGTGGAGCTGGGCATTGAAGGCCTGGGGCAGCAGAAGCAGACGTTCAAGGCGGACGTTTAGGCAGTACATTTCGGGGTCGGCGCTGCCCCCTCATCCGGCCGCTTCGCGGCCACCTTCTCCCCGCTGGGGAGAAGAGACTGGCGTCGGCGCTGACAATCTCCTCTCCCCTCGGGGAGAGGTCAGCCGAGCGAAGCGGAGGCTGGGTGAGGGGGCTGCGCCGGCGTATCTACTTCAGCACCTTCCCATCCGCACCAAACCGATACGTCTTCGCCGGATCCGGCGTCGCATACAGCGTGGCACCCGGCTCGGCATCGTAAACACCAAAAATCCGCACGGTGATCAGCCCGGCCTTCTCGCAGTCGAGATAGAGGTTGGTGTCGGCGCCGAGATGCTCGGCGTGCACCACCGTTCCCTTCCAGGAGCCGGATTTCGGGTCGACGGTCAGATGTTCCGGCCGCACGCCGATGGTCCTGGCGGTTTCGCCGAGACGGGCGCCGTCGACGAAATTCATCTTCGGTGAGCCGATGAAGCCGGCGACGAACTCATTTGCCGGCGAATTGTAGAGCTCCATCGGGCCACCGATCTGCTCGATTTTCCCTGCGTTGAGCACCACGATCTTGTCGGCCAGGGTCATCGCCTCGACTTGGTCGTGGGTGACGTAGATCATCGTCGCCTTCAGCCGGCGGTGCAATTGCGCGATCTCGAGCCGCGTGTTGACACGCAGCGCGGCATCGAGGTTCGACAGCGGCTCGTCGAACAGAAACAGCTTCGGCTCGCGCACCACGGCGCGGCCGATGGCGACGCGCTGACGCTGGCCGCCGGAGAGTTCGGCCGGCCGCCTTTCGAGATAGGGCTCCAGCGACAGCATCGACGAGGCGATGCCGATGCGGCGCTCGATCTCCGGGGTCGGCGTGCCGGCCTGCTTGAGGCCGAGGCCCATATTGTTCTTCACCGTCAGATGCGGATAGAGCGCATAGGTCTGGAACACCATGGCGATGCCGCGCTTGGCCGGCGGCGTGGCCGAAACGTCCGCGCCATCGATGACGACGCGGCCCGAGGTCGAATCCTCCAGTCCGGCGATGACCCTGAGCAGGGTCGACTTGCCGCAGCCGGACGGCCCGACGAAAACGACGAACTCGCCGTCGTTCACTTCGAGGTTGATGCCCTTCAGCACCTCGACCGGCCCAAAGGCCTTCTTCACGTTCTCGATGTTCAGCGAGCCCACGGCTTCGTCCCTGTTCTAGAGTTTGACGGCGGCGCCACTGCGCACGCTCTCGTCGGCGGCAAGGCAGACGGCGAGCGATTTGACCGCGTCGTCCATATGTTTGGTGAGATCGAGATCCTCGCGGATTGCCTTCAGCACGAAGGCCTGTTCGAGGTCGCAGAGGTCCTGATGGCCGGGTTCGCCCTCCATCGACAACATCTCGTCTGGCTTGGCGAACTTGCCGTCCGCGCCGGTCGCCGCATTGTGCAGGCGGATGGTCGAGGTCTTGGTGTGGGTGTCGATGTCATCGGACTTCACACCTTCCTTCATGACGATCGACACGCAGCCATTGGGCGAGATGACGTCCTTCACGAAGAAGGCGGTTTCCGAAATCATCGGCCCCCAGCCGGCCTCATACCAGCCGACCGAACCGTCATCGAACAGCACCTGCAAGTGGCCGTAATTGTACATCGAGGGCGCGACCTCGTCGGTCAGCCGCACGCCCATGCCGCGCACTTCCACGGGCTTCGCATCGGTGATCTGCAGCATGACGTCGAGATAGTGCACGCCGCAATCGACGATCGGCGAGGTCGTCTGCATCAACTGCTTGTGCGTCTCCCAGGTATGGCCCGAGGATTGCTGGTTGAGGTTCATGCGGAAGACGTAGGGGCCGCCGAGCTTGCGCGCTTCGGCGATGAGCCTGATCCAGGACGGGTGATGGCGCAGGATGTAGCCGATCACCAGCTTCCTGCCGTTGGCCTTGGCCGCCGCGACGACGCGCCTGGCATCGGCCACCGTCGTTGCCAGCGGCTTTTCGACGAAGACGTGGCAACCGGCCTCGAACGCCTTCACCGCATAGTCGGCATGGCTGTCGGAATAGGTGGCGATGCAGGCGACATCGGGCTTTTCGTCACGCAATGCCTCGTCGAAGGAGCGCCTGATGCCGTAACCCGACAGCCCGTCCGGCAGCGGCACGTCGGAGCGATTGATCAGCGCCGCGATCTGGAAACCTGGATTGGTATGGTAGGCCAGCGCATGGCTGCGGCCCATATTGCCGAGGCCGGCGACGACGACACGCAGGGGTTGGGCCATTTCAATTCGCCTTTTCTTGCCTGCGGGCTGCGAGAGCCACCATCACCTGTGGCTCACATTCATCTGCGACCCGCAGGGCTGCTTCTTCGCTGTCACACCGGGACAAAAGTCGAAAGCCATAGGCATCAACTCCGTCCTTGATCAGTGAAAGCCTCTGATCATCAGGCAAGGGATGCTCAAGGTTGAGCGCCTGCTCGAACGCTTTCGACTGCTCGTCTTCCATCTGGGAATTGACGCGCCAACGAATGTGACAATTGTATTCCTTCGGCCGGCGCTCCGGCCCAAGCCGTGCAAACCAGACAGCAGCGTTGATATAGAATTGCGGACCCCAGGAAGACTTCTGAAGGTTCAGCACACAGATCGTCTCCGGCCCCTCTCGGTAGAAATTTTTGGCGCGAACGCCCCGGAATCCATAGTGGCTCGCTGTCTCGACGAGGGCCTGTACGATAGCTTCTTCCCCGCCGCTCACTTCACCGCTCCGGAAGTAATGCCGCGGATCAACTGCCGCGAGAAGATGACGTAGAGGATCAGCACCGGCATGATCGCCAGCGACAGCGCCGCCAGGATAGCGTTCCAGTTGGTGACGAACTGGCCGAGGAAGAGCTGCGCGCCGAGCGTCACCGTCTTGGTTTCTTCCGACGGCGCCAGGATCAGCGGGAACCACAGGTCATTCCAGATCGGGATCATGGTGAAGACGGCGACGGTTGCCATCGAGGGCCTGACCAGCGGCAGCACCAGGCGGAAGAAGATGGTGTATTCCGACAGGCCGTCGATGCGGCCGGCATTCTTCAGATCGTCGGACACCTGCTTCATGAACTCCGACAGGATGAACACGGCAAGCGGCAGGCCTTGCGCGGTGTAGACCAGGATCAGCGCCGTCAGCGTGTTGACCAGCCCGCTCGCCACCATCAATTGCAGGATGGCGACGGTGCCCAGCCGGATCGGGATCATGATGCCGAGCGCCAGATAGAGGCCCATCAGCGAGTTGCCGCGGAAGCGGTATTCCGACAGCGCGAACGCCGCCATGGCGCCGAACAGGAGCACGAGGAACAGGGAGGCGACGGTGACGACGAGGCTGTTCTGGAAATAGTGGATGAAGTCGCCCTGGCCGATGACGGTGGTGTAGCCGATCAGGTCGAAGGTTTTGGGCGTCGGCGGCGTCAGCGGCGCGCCGAAGATGCCGGCGCGGGACTTGAACGAGTTCATGATCACCAGGATCACCGGAAACAGCGCGATCACCGTGTAGGTCAACAGGATCGCATGGGCGCCGATGGTGCGGGGCACGGAACGGGTGGCGGTGCTCATCTCTCGGCCCCTCAGAACTGGTAGCGACGCAGGCGCGTCTGGACGAGAAAGAGATAGACGCAGACGCCGCCGAGGATGATCAGGAACATCATCGTGGCGATCGCCGCGCCCATATTGGGGTCGCCGACCTGCAGCTGGAAGCCGAAGAAGGCGCGGTAGAGGAAAGTGCCGAGAATATCGGTCGAATAGTTCGGCCCGGCGAGCGCGCCTTGCGCGGTGTAGATCAGGTCGAAGGCGTTGAAATTGCCGACGAAGGTGAGGATCGAGATGATGCCGATCGACGGCAGGATCAGCGGCAGCTTGATCTTCCAGAACTGCGCCAGGCCGGTGATGCCATCGCATTCGGCGGCCTCGATCACCTCTTCGGGGATCGACAGCAGGGCGGCGTAGATCAGCATCATCGGGATGCCGACGAACTGCCACACCGAAATCAGGCTGAGTGCGGTGAGCGCATATTGTTCCTTGCCGAGCCATGGCGTGAACAGGCTTTTCAGACCGACGAGATCCATCAGATGCGGCGCTACGCCCCACAACGGGGACAGGATCAGCTTCCAGGCGAAACCGACGATGACGAAGGACAGGATGGTCGGCACGAAGATCGCCGTGCGGTAGAAGGCCGCGAACCTCAGCCTCGGGCTGGACAGAAGCGCGGCCAGCATAACGCCGATCGGGTTCTGCACCAGCATGTGGATGATAAAGAACCAGGTGTTGTTCCTCAGCGCGTTCCAGAAACCCACCGACCAGTTGGGATCGCCGAACAGCATGCGGAAGTTTTCCAGCCCGACGAAGACCTGGTGCTGCTCGATGTTGCGGAACAGCGAGAGCTGCAGCGTGCCGGCGAGCGGCAGGATCATGATTGCCGTGTAGACAAGCACCGCCGGCGCCAGGAAGACGCCTATATGCCAGCGGAACGGTCTTTTCGGTCTGATATCTGCGGCCATGAGTTCGGTCCCCGCCGTCTCTCGGTTCCAAAGGGTATCGATCTAGATGATGCCTCGATGCACGGCCCGACCATTCCTGCCGATGCGGCAGGAACAAAGGCCTGCGACTGATCAGCTAGCCTTCCCCGAAGAGAGGGTAAGGCCGGGAGGCGGTGCCGACAATCGCAATCTGAATAGGCGCACTTTGAATGAGGTAGTCCGGAACCGGCCAGGCGTGCGCCGGCCGGTTCCATTACCTGAGCTCTTACTTGGCCGGATGGTACCAGCTGTCGAGGCCGGTCTGCAGCTTCTTGGCCGCCGCTTCCGGCGTATCGGTGCCGTTGATGACGTTGGCCGATTCAACCCAGGTCTCGTTCTCGAGGTTCGGCGTGCCGCGCGACAGGATCTGGTAGGTCGAGCGGATCGTCGACTTGCACTTGCCGCGCCAGGAGACGAATTCCTGCGCCAGCGGGTCTTCCATCTTCACCGGCGAGGAGTTCAGGCTGAAGAAGCCCGGCAGTGCGTTGGCGTAGATGGTGGCGAAATCCGGCGAGGCGACCCAGGACAGGAAGGTCTTGGCCGCATCGGCGTTCTTCGAAGCCGCATTCAGGCCCATGCCGATATCGGTATGGTCGGAGATGTAGCAGGTGTCACCGGCCTTCTCGACCGGCGGCGGGAAGGCGCCCATCTTGAACTGCGCCTGGGTGTTGAACAGGCCGATCTCCCACGAGCCGGCCGGGTAGATGGCGGCGCGGCCGAGCGTAAACAGGTTCTGGCTGTCCGGATAGGTCTGCGCCTCGAAGCCATCGCCGAGATAAGGCTTCCACTTGGCCAGTTCCTCATACGGCGCGACCCAGTCCTTGTCGGTCAGCTTCTGATCGCCCTTGATCAGTGCTGCGCGGCCATCTTCGCCCTTCCAGTAGTTGGGGCCGATGTTCTGGTAGCCCATGGTCGCGGCTTCCCAGAGATCCTTGGTGCCCATCGCCATCGGGATGTAGGTGCCGTCGGCCTTGATCTTGTCGAGCGCGGCGAAGAACTCGTCGCGGGTCTCCGGCACCTTGATGCCGAGCTTGTCGAAGGCGTCCTTGTTGTAGATGAAGCCGTGGATGACCGAAGCCATCGGCACGCAGAAGCTCGCCTTGCCGTCGTCGGTCTGCCAGGCGGACTTGGCCACCGGCGAAAAGTTCTCCATGCCGGGCAGCGCCGAGAGATCGGCAAGGTTGCCCTTCTTGAACAGCTCAAGCGACTTGTCGAACGGGCGGCAGGTGATCAGGTCGCCCGCCGAGCCGGCGGCGAGCTTGGCGCCGAGCGCGGCGTCATATTCGGTCGGAGCCGAGGGTGCGAACACGACCTTGATGCCCGGGTTCTTGGCTTCGAAAGCCGGGATCAGCTTGTCCTTCCAGATGGCAAGGTCGTCGCCGCGCCAGCTTTCGATGTTAAGCGTTACGTCGTCGGCATAGGCAACCCCGGCCGAGCCGAGAATGCTGGTGCCCAAAAGCAGTGCCGTCAGTAGTTTCGTTGTCATGCTCAGTCTCCCTGTTGACCTTTTTCAGGTTCGGTTTTGATGAGAACAGAGGCTTTTGAGCCCTTGCTCCCCTCTATAGCGGAAAGGGCCGGCCGCAACTTCTGGCCGGCCTCTTCCAGTATCTTCTGCGCCGCGTCAGTGCTGTCGGCGCCGGCGGCGAGCAGAATGGCGGTCTTAACCGCGCCGCCGCTCTTTTCGAGCAGGCGGGCCGCTTCGTCCGTGCCGCGGCCGCTGACGACGGCGACGATGCGCGCCGCGCGGTCGCGCAGCTTGATGTTGTCGGCCATGAGATTGACCATGTAGCCGTCATGCACATGGCCGAGATGGATGGCGGTCAGCGTCGACAGCATGTTGAGCGCGATCTTCTGGGCAGTGCCGGCGCCCATGCGCGTGGAGCCGGCGATCAGTTCCGGCGGCGTTTCGAGCAGGATGGCGGTTTGTGCCTGGCGCAGCAGCGCAGAGTCCCTGTTGTTGGCGATGCCGATGGTGGCAGCGCCGCGGCGGGCAGCCTCCTGGATGGCCCGCACGGCATAGGGCGTCGTGCCGCTGGCGGAAATGGCGATCAGGCAGTCGCCCTTGCCGAGGCCGGCCTCGGCGACCGCTGCCGCGGCTTCCTCGGTATCGTCTTCCGGCCCGCCGGCCAGCGTGCGGAAAGCGTCGTCGCCGCCGGCGATGAGGATGGCGATGCGGTCGCGGTGAATGCCGAAGGTGCCCGGCAGCTCCAGCGCATCGGCCAGTGCCATCAGGCCTGAGCTGCCGGCCGCGGCGTAGGCAAGCTTGCCGCCGCCCTTCAGCCTGCCGGCGATGATCTCGGCGGCCCTGGCGATGGATGGAATGGCATGGCGCACCACCTTGGCGGCTTCGATCTGCGCATCGGCCAAATAGGAAAGGATGGCGTCCGGAGGCTGGATATCCAGCCCCTCGGCATTTTTGTGAAGCGCTTCGGTGCGCGTTTCGGCCATCCCGGTTCCTCCAATACCAGAACAATACCAAAAAAATACCACTTGTCCACACGCATTAACGAATTCGCGGGCCGGAAATCGCTGAGCGGCCGAAATACGCAGATTTTTCAATAAAATACGGCTTAAACTTTTTGAAACGGAAATTAACCCTTGGCTATTGGTATTTTATTGGTATTATCCGCCCGGAGGAGAAATCAACGTGAATTTCGTGCTCGGAATCGATGGCGGCGGCACCAGCTGCAGGGCCGCCCTGGCAACGGCGGACGGCACGGTGATCGGCCGCGCCAAAAGCGGCGCCGCCAACATCCGCACCGACCTGACCGGCGCCCGCTCGAACATCGTCGAGGCCGCCAGGCAGGCGTTCCTCGTCGCCGGGCAGGATCCGGAACTGATCCCGCGAACGCCCGCAATTCTCGGCCTTGCCGGCGCCAATGTCGGCACCTACCGGCAGCAGCTCGAGGCGATCCTGCCATTCAGCATCAGCCGCGTCGAGACCGACGCCGAAATCGCGCTGGAAGGCGCTGTCGGCGCCGGTGACGGCGCCATGGCGATCCTCGGCACCGGCACCGCCTATATGGCGCGCAGACAAGGCAAATCGCGCGCCATCGGCGGCTGGGGCTTCCAGGTTGGCGACCAGGGCAGCGGCGCCCGTATCGGCCGCGACCTGCTCGAACAGACACTGCTTGCCTATGACGGCGTCCGCGCGGGCTCGCCGCTGACGCAGAGCATGCTGGCCGTCTTCCGCAACAACCCGGAGGATGTCGTCGAATTCACCACCAATGCCAAGCCCGGCGATTTCGGCGGCTTCGCACCCAAGGTGTTCGAACACGCCGAGAAGGGCGACAGCGTCGCCAACTGGATCCTCGACAGGGTGGTTGCCGATGTCGAAGCCTCGCTCGGCGCGCTCGATCTCGCCGACGACGCGCCGCTGTGCCTTCTCGGCGGGCTGGCGCCGCTCTACGCGCCGCGCCTGTCTGCCCGCTACCGGGCGCTGCTGAAGCCGCCGCTCGACGACGCGCTGGGCGGCGCGGTGCAGATGGCGGTTCGCCTTTTCGCCGGACACGCGGAGGCAACTCGATGAGCGAGGCCGCCGACCAGATCTTCGCCACGCTGAAACATCAGGCGCAAAGCGGCGCGCCGCTTTATCTGCAGCTGCGCAAGAGCATCGAGGACGCGGTCAATCGCGGCCTGATCGGGCCGGGCGACGCGCTGCCCTCCGAGCGCGACATCGCCACCAAGGCCGATATTTCGCGGGTCACCGTGCGCAAGGCGGTGCAGGATCTGGTCAAGGGCGGCATCCTGGTGCAGCGCCACGGCTCCGGCACCTTCGTGGCGCCGCGCATGGAGCGTGTCGAACAGTCGCTGTCGCGGCTGACCTCGTTTACCGAGGACATGGCGCGGCGCGGCATGGTGGTGCGTTCGGCATGGCTCGACCGCGGCCTTTACGCACCTTCGCCCGACGAAATGATGGTGCTCGGCCTGTCGTCGGACGAACTGGTGGCGCGCGTGGCGCGCCTGCGCATTGCCAACGACACGCCGCTGGCGATCGAGCGGGCCTCGCTGTCGGCCAGCGTGTTGCCCGACCCGGCCGACATAGGCTCCTCGCTCTATGCCGCGCTGGAATTGACCGGCAATCGGCCGGTGCGGGCGGTGCAGCGCATTTCCGCCGCCAATCTCGGCGACAGCGACGCGCGCCTGCTCGAAGTGCCGCCAGGCATTGCCGGCCTGCACATCGAACGTATTTCCTATCTGGCGAGCGGCAAGGTGATCGAATTCACCCGCTCTATCTACCGGGGCGACGCCTATGATTTCGTCGCCGAACTGCGGCTGACAGGGCCGAGCGAAGAGGGCCGACCATGAGCACGACAGAGCCGACCATGTCGACAGAGATGACCCATATGCGGCGCGAGATCGAGGAGGTCCCACAGGCCGTCGCCCGCCTGCTCGACGGCTCCGGCGCCGTGCTGACCGAAGCCGGGCGCGGCATCCGTGAACGCGACCCGCAGTTCGTCGTCACCGTGGCGCGCGGCTCATCCGACCATGCCGCCACCTTCATGAAATACGCCGTCGAGCTGACCGCAGGCCTGGCCGTCGCATCGGTCGGGCCGTCGATCGCCTCGATCTATGGCCGCAAGCTCAGGCTCGCCGGCTCGGCCTGCCTGGCGATCTCGCAGTCGGGCAAGAGCCCCGACATCGTCGCCATGGCCGAAACCGCGCGGGCGGGAGGCGCGCTGACCGTCGCCATCACCAACACCGCCGATTCGCCGCTGGCGCGTGCCTCGGACTATGCTATCGATATCCTGGCCGGCCCCGAGCGCAGCGTCGCGGCCACCAAGACCTTCATCAATTCGGCCGTCGCCGGCCTCGCTCTGATGGCGCATGCCACCGGCGACGATGCGCTACTGGCGGCGCTTGCCCGCCTGCCGGAGCATTTCGGCAAGGCGATCGCCTGCGACTGGATGAGCGTGCTCTCTGAGACGATCGAGAAGCAGAAGTCGTTGTTCATCCTCGGCCGCGGACCGTCGGCGGCGATGGCCAATGAGGCTGCGCTGAAATTCAAGGAGACCTGCGGCATGCATGCGGAAGCCTACAGCGCCGCCGAGGTCATGCATGGCCCGCTGGCGCTGGTCGGCCCTGATTTTCCGGTGCTGGCGCTGGCCGCGCGCGACGC
>NZ_RZPW01000710.1:0-3221 GCF_003998455.1 Mesorhizobium sp. M7A.F.Ca.CA.001.08.2.1
CTGCTGACGCTGGCCTTCGACATCATTGCCGGCGAGTCGACCGCGCTGCCGGCGGAGCGGCGGGCAGCCCTGGTGCTGGCGCTTGCCCGCGCCGCCGGAGCAGGCGGCATGGTCGGCGGCCAGAAGCTCGATCTCGAAGCCGAACAGACGCCGCCGGACGAGGCCGGCATCATCCGGCTGCAGGCGATGAAGACCGGCGCGCTGATCCGCTTCGCCTGCGAGGCAGGCGCCCTCATCGCCGGCGCCCCGGCCGATGACCGCGAGCGGCTGGCCGAATTCGGCTCGGCGATCGGTCTTGCCTTCCAGCTTGCCGACGACCTGCTCGATTTGACCGCCGACGCCAGCCAGATGGGCAAGGCGACCGGCAAGGACGCCGCCGCCGGCAAGGCGACGCT
The DNA here is from genome assembly GCF_003998455.1 of Mesorhizobium sp. M7A.F.Ca.CA.001.08.2.1. Taxonomy (NCBI): domain Bacteria; kingdom Pseudomonadati; phylum Pseudomonadota; class Alphaproteobacteria; order Hyphomicrobiales; family Phyllobacteriaceae; genus Mesorhizobium; species Mesorhizobium sp. M7A.F.Ca.CA.001.08.2.1. The sequence goes on from NZ_RZPW01000710.1 coordinate 396, forward strand.
GGTGGCCTTGCATGGTGCGAATTGGGCACGTGGCCAGCTTCACGGCCTCGTCCAACAGGCGCATGCGCTGCTTGAGCCCTATGGTGACGATGCCCAGTTGCTGAAAGAAGCGGCGACATTCGTGGCGGCGCGTAACAGCTAAGGTTGGTGCCAGCCGGAACATCGAGCTGATTGCACGCACGTCCCCGCCGGCCGGTTCTGAAATAGAACTTGAGCGGAAGCCTGCCGAGGCAGAGGATTGACATCCGCACGGCAAGCACGCGGTGCGGATAAGAGTTGGAGGATGCCATGTCGACCACCGACAAGCTGTTCAGCGGTTCCATTCCCGAGATCTACGACCGGGCGATGGTGCCGCTGATCTTCGAGCCATATGCGCGGGATCTGGCGGAGCGGGTGTCGAAGCTCGGGCCGCAATCGGTGCTCGAAGTGGCGGCGGGCACCGGTGTGGTGACACGTGCGCTCGCAGCAAAGCTGCCGGCGCAAGCGCGCATCGTGGTCACCGACCTCAACCAGCCCATGCTCGACCACGCACGCACGCGGATGGTGGACGATCCTCGCATCACCTGGCAGCAGGCCGATGCTCAGGCGCTGCCCTTCGAGGACGCACAGTTCGACGCCGTGGCCTGCCAGTTTGGCGCGATGTTCTTCCCCGATCGGGTGGGCGCCTACGGGCAAGTTCGGCGCGTGATGCGGCTGGGCGGACACTTCCTGTTCAACGTCTGGGGTGCCATCGAAGAGAACGAGTTTGCCGATGAGGTGACGCGGGCGCTCGGCCATTTTTTCCCGGCCGATCCGCCTCGCTTCATGGCAAGGACACCGCATGGCTATCACGATGCGGACGTCATCCGCGCCGACCTGCATGCCGCCGGCTTCCGTAACATCACCATAGAGCCGCTGGATGCCGTCAGCGCCGCTTCCTCGCCATATGAGGCGGCCACGGCCTATTGCCAGGGCACGCCCCTGCGGGCCGAGATCGAGGCGCGCGGTGGCTCGCTGGAGGAGGTGACGCGATACGTGGCGAATGCCCTTGGGAAACGGTTCGGGGAAGGCCCGGTGAGTGGCCGCATCCGCGCCCTCGTCGTGGACGCGGCCTAGGCGCGCTGTCCATCCGGCGGCTCGCACGGCTCGCCTGCCCGAACGAACGAAATTTTAATGTAAATGAAGCGTAATCCCGGCCATTAAAATGGTGCGTATGTGTTGGGGTTGCGCATGCCTGAATATTCGTCCTTCATCCGGTCGGTCCGGATCCGCTGTATTTCAGGGTTGCTGATCTTCGCGCTGGCTTCCGCCGGCATCGTGATTGCGCTTGATCGCGTCAATTCCTTTCGCCGCGACATCGATGCGCTGAGCAGCAATCTCGTCATCTTCACCCGAGACCTGCGCAACGCGACCAGCTTTGCCGAGACGACCGGCACCGCCTGGCGGGCGGAGACACGCGATGCCCTGACCACATCGGCGCGCGGCCATTCGGAGCGCCTGACCGGCGAGATCGAGACGCTGACCGCCCAGCTTGCGGCGATCAAGCCGCGGCTGTCGATCAAGACCGTCGACGAACTCCAATCCGCTTCAGTTAACGGCGATCTGTTCTGGTCGCCGCGCGACATGGTGCGCAATTTCAACCTGATGTCGGTGGCGCAGAAGGTCGATGAGTGGAGCTATCGCGAAATCCGCAACCAGAATGACCTGTTCGCCCAACCCATGCTGGTTCGCGTCCGCACCGCCATGGATGATGAGCGCCATCTGGCCGATGCCTCCAGCGACAGGCTGTTGTTGTGGGCCAGCGGGATCCTGTTCGCGGCCCTTGCCATCGTCGCCTTCTGGATCTTCCGCCCGATGGAAGTGGCGATCCGCCGCGCCTTTGCCGAATCCGCCGAATCCCTGTTCAAGGCCGAGGCCGCCGACCGCGCCAAATCGGAATTCCTGGCCAATATGAGCCACGAAATCCGCACGCCGATGAACGGTGTGCTCGGTATGGCCGAACTGCTGGCCAAGACCGATCTGACCCCACGCCAAAAGACCTTCACCGACGTTATCGTGAAGTCCGGCAACGCGCTGCTCACCATCATCAACGACATCCTCGATTTCTCCAAGATCAATGCTGGCCAGCTCACCCTCGACCCTGCTCCCTTCCGCCTTTCCGAGGCGGTCGAGGACGTGGCGACGCTGGTCTCGGCTCGCGTCGCCGAAAAGAACCTCGAACTGATCGTGCGCGTCGATCCGCGCCTGCCGGCCCATGTCGTCGGCGACGCCGGCCGGTTCCGGCAGATCATCACCAACCTGCTCGGCAACGCAGTGAAGTTCACCGAGAAGGGTCACGTGCTGATCGACGTCGGCGGCGAGATCGTCAACGACGTGGTCCAGCTCAAGATCCGCGTCGAGGACACCGGCATCGGCATACCGGCCGAGAAACTGCAGAACGTGTTCGAAAAATTCGCGCAGGTCGACGGCTCGTCCACCCGCCGTCACGAGGGCACGGGGCTGGGCTTGGCCATCGCAGCACGCCTCGTCGACCTGATGGCAGGCAAGATCGGCGTCGAGAGCGAGATCGGCCGCGGCTCGGTGTTCTGGTTCGCGGTGCCGCTGCCCGCGCATCAGGCCGCGGCGCGCGACGAGATCGTGCCGGTCGACGTCACCGGCGCGCGCGTGCTGGTCATCGACGACAATCCGGTCAACCGCGAAATCCTGCTCGAGCAGCTCAGGAGCTGGAGCTTCGACTGTGCCGCCGCCGAAAGCGGCGCCGTCGGCCTGGCCTTCCTCGATCGCGCCTTTCAGTTGGGCGCCGCCGTCGACTGCATCATCCTCGACTACCAGATGCCCGGCATGAAC
>NZ_RZPW01000711.1:0-3220 GCF_003998455.1 Mesorhizobium sp. M7A.F.Ca.CA.001.08.2.1
GGACATGGTTGTGGCGGCGGGCGGCGGCGAGCGCGACGAGGCGGTCGATGCCGCCATTCTCGCCGCTTCGGAAAGCCGCAATGACCGCGATGTACTGCTCAACGAGAAATTGACCACCGAATTGCGCCCGACACTGTTTCTGGCCCAATTGTCCAACCTGCTCGCCGGCAACATCTCCATCGTCCACAAGGTCACCGGTTCGTCCAGAACCTTCATGGGCGAGGAAGGTGCCGGTGTCGCCGCGGTTGAAACGGCCGCCGCACGCATCCGCTCGGGTCAGTCGACGCATATCCTGGTCGGCGGTGCCTTCCAGACCGAACATTCCGATATGCTGCTCGGCTATGAACTCGCCGGCTATCTGCATCGCGGCCCATGGAAGCCGGTTTGGCAAAGACAGGGCACTGAGGGCGGTGGCGTCGTGACCGGCTCCGGCGGCGCCTTCCTGGTGCTGGAGCAGCGCGAACACGCGATGAGCCGCGGCCGCAAGATCTATGCAGAACTTGGACCGGTCGTCTCCGGCCGCGCCCGGCGGCCACGGGGAGAACTCGACGCCGAGATCGCCGCACTGCTCAAGCAGGCTGCATTGCCGAACGGCAAATTGCTGACCCTGTCGGGCGCATCGGGGGCGCATGCGGCGACAACAGCCGAGAAGGCAGCGCTCGATGCCAATCCGGCGATCGCCGCGCGTGGCTTCTCGACGCTGACCGGGCACATGAAGGAAGCACAGTTTCCTTTCGCTGTGGCACTGGCGGCACTCGCTGTCGACCGCAAGGCCGCCTATCCTGTTTTTGATGCCGCAGCCGAGACGCCGTTCGAAGGCGTTCCCCAATCCGTCCTTGCAACGGCGATCGGCTATCACCAATTCGAGGGCATGGCGCTGGTCAATGCCGCGTAACGCGGCTCCATGACCCATGCTGCAACGATAAGAGGGCTCCCGGATGGCCAATCTCAGAGATCACATGGGCAGGCCGATCGTCGCCGTCACCGGCATCGGCGTGGTGACCTCGCTTGGCGTCGGCAAATCAGACAATTGGGCGGCACTGACCTCCGGCAAGTCGGGCATTCACCCGATCACCCGCTTTCCCATCGATCAATTGAACACCCGCATCTCCGGCATGGTCGATTTCCTGCCGTCGAGCTCGAAGGGCGCCAGCCCACTCACCTATGAGCTAGCCGAGCTTGCGGGCTTAGAAGCGGTGAGCGAAGCCGGTCTTGATTCCAGCGATTTCGGCGGACCGCTCTTCCTCGCATCGCCGCCAGTCGAACTCGACTGGGCCGAGCGCTTCTCGCTCTACAATTCTGACAAGGACAAGGATGACACCGCCGCCGAAAGACTGCTTCGGGTCGCGCGTAGCTTGAAAGAGCTGGATATTTTCGAGACCACCCAGTTCGGTTCGATCGCCGGCCGCCTTGCCGATCGCCTTGGCACGCGTGGTCTGCCGATCACGCTGTCGACGGCTTGCGCTTCAGGCGCCACCGCGATTCAGCTCGGTGTCGAGGCGATCCGACGCGGCGAATGCGACCGTGCGCTGTCGATCGGCGCGGACGGTTCCGCGACCGCCGAGGCATTGATCCGTTTCTCATTGCTTTCGGCGCTCTCCACGCACAACGACATCCCCGAAAAGGCGTCGAAACCCTTCTCCAGGGATCGCGACGGCTTCGTGTTGGCCGAGGGATCCGGGGCGCTGGTGTTGGAATCGCTTGAGACGGCATTGGCTCGCGGCGCGACTATTCTCGGCGTCCTGGGCGGTTGCGGCGAGAAGGCCGACGACTTCCACCGCACCCGCTCCAAACCGGACGCTTCACCGGCCATCGCCGCGGTCCGCGCCGCCCTCGTCGATGCCGGACTGGGTGAAGACGAGATCGACTACGTCAATGCCCACGGCACCTCGACGCCCGAAAACGACAAGATGGAGCATCTGGCGCTGTCGACGGTGTTCGGCGAGCGGATCGGCTCTATGCCGGTCTCGTCGAACAAATCGATGATCGGTCACACGCTGTCGGCGGCGGGCGCTGTCGAGGCGGCTTTCTCGCTGATGACGATGCGCGAAAGCGTCATTCCGCCGACCATCAACTATGACAATCCCGACCCCGCGATCGTGCTCGACGTGGTGCCGAACAAGAAGCGCAACGCCGAGGTCCGCACCGTTCTGTCGAGCTCCTTCGGCTTCGGCGGCCAGAACACTTGCCTTGTCATGGCGCGGGAACCGGTCTAAGCGACCTTTTTCAGCCAGACTGAACCGACAGGCCCCATGCGCGCATTGCAACTTATAGAGGACCGCCGTCTTGAGACGGTGGACCTGCCGCCTCCTCCACCGCCGGCACTCGGCGAAGTCACGCTGCGCATCAAGGCAGTAGCGCTGAACCATATCGACGTCTGGGGCTGGCGCGGCATGGCCTTCGCCAAGCGCAAGCTGCCGCTGGTCGTCGGCGCGGAGGCCTCCGGCGAGGTCGAGGCGGTTGGCCCCGGCGTTTCCAGCCTGCTGCCCGGACAATTGGTGTCGATCTATGGCGCACGCACCTGCGGCCTCTGCCGAGCCTGCCGCGAAGGCCGCGACAACCTCTGCGAACATGTTTCGGGCGTGCACGGTTTCCATCTCGACGGTTTCGCGCAGGAGAAGATCAATCTGCCGGCCCGCCTGCTGGTCCCTGCCCCGCCCGGCGTGACCGACATCGGGGCGGCGGTGGCGCCCGTCACCTTCGGCACCGTCGAGCACATGCTGTTCGACAACGCCAGGCTTCAACCCGGCGAAACCATCCTTATCCATGCCGGCGGATCCGGCATCGGCTCGGCGGCCATCCAGTTGGCCAAGCGGATGGGTTGCACGATCATCACTACGGTCGGCTCCAACGACAAGATCGACAAGGCCAAGGCGCTCGGCGCCGACCATGTCATCAACTACCGCGACGACCGTTTCGAGGGCGTCGTGCGCAAGCTGACCAAGAAGAAGGGCGTCGACGTCGTCTTTGAACATGTCGGCGCCGACACATTCGCCGCCTCGATGCTGTGCCTGAAGCGTGGCGGCCGCCTGGTGACCTGCGGTTCGACCTCCGGCGTGTCGACGCAGATCAATTTGATGCAGCTGTTCCAGCAGCAATTGAAACTGCTTGGCTCCTTTGGCTGCCGCATGGAAAACATGGCCAACGCCATGCAGAAAATGGCGGCGGGACAGGTCGCACCCGTCATCGACACCGAAGTCGGCTTCGACGGTATTGACGC
>NZ_RZPW01000712.1:0-3219 GCF_003998455.1 Mesorhizobium sp. M7A.F.Ca.CA.001.08.2.1
TATTCACGGTCGCCCGTGGCGCCATACCAGGCAAGAAATGATTCCAGCATGTGCATGTGTGGGTTCGAAGACCGCGCACCGTTCCAGCCGGGGCTCTCGAGGAACCCGGTCAGACTGTCGTGCTCGAGGTGGGCGTCGATGAAACGAAACGTCTGTTGTGCCAGTGCCAGGGCATCGTGGTGTCCGCATCGGTGAGCTTGAGCCAGCGCCAGGAGCACGCAGGCATGGTCGTAGGCGTCCTCGGTCGGGTCGGCCACGCTGCCGTTGGCATTGAGAGTTCGCACCCACCCGCCGCGGTTCGTGCGGCCGAATCTTGCGATGAAGTCGATACCGTGTTTGATGAGTTTGTCCGCCGGACCAGTCCAGCCACGTTCCTTGGCGACTGCGAAAGCGTAAATCTGGCGAGCCGCAGTGCGCATGCGCTTGGGTTTGCCCAATGGCCTCGCATCGAAGCCCAGGGCCTCATGGAAGCCGCCGTAAACATCGTCGACGCCAGCGGTGGACCACAGCGGCAGGGTTTCTTCGAAGAGCCAGTGCTCCACGCGCTTGCGCCATGAGCCACTGATGATGATCCGGTCTTCGGAGGCAGTAAATTTCGTTTCGAGGCGCCCGCTCTTCTCCAGCTGTTCGACGATTTTTTTCACGTTCTGGCTGTGGCTGACGGGTGCGACGAATACCGCATCTGGCGTCGCCACGATCGCAACATCCTTCATCCCGACCACGGTCAGCAGTCTGCCCTGGCTTCTGAAGTAAGAGTCCTGGCAATCGATGGCGACGATATCGCCCATTGTGACATTGCCGTTGCTGTCCGTGGGGCTGGCCTCCATTAGGGATTGCCATGAGCCAAGGTCGGTCCAGTGGAACGAGGCCCTAACCATTGCGATGTCGCGCGCATGCTCCATGATTGCGTAGTCGATCGAGGTCGAGGGGACGGCCAAGTAGAAGCCTTGTGTCAAATAAAGGCCCGAGACGTCGGTCCGCGCTCCCTTGTAAGCCCGTTCCGCGGCGTCCCAGATGTCGGGCTGGAACTCGAGAAAAGCCTCCCGCATGGTGTCGGCTCGAAAGAGGAAAATGCCGGCGTTCCAGTAGAATTGTCCCGAAGACATGTATTTGCGAGCCGACTTGGCGTTCGGCTTTTCGACAAAGCGCGAAACCGAGGCTACTGCGTCAGCATCTGCCGTGGTCTCGATGTAACCATATCCGGTTTCGGGATGCGTCGGCTTGATCCCGAACACGATGATCTTTCCTGAATCGGCGGCAGGCACGCCGGCCTTGACGGTTTCCCAGAATTGCGTTGTCGTCGATATCTGATGGTCGGAGGGGACCACGAGCACAAGGGCGTCGGCTCCATATTCGGAGATCGTTTGCAGGGTGGCTATGGCGACGGCGGCCGCGGTATTGCGGCCGACCGGCTCGAAGATCGGTCTGCCGCCGTTCAGGCCGAGCGGTACTAGGTCCGAGATAACGCGCTCGGCATGCCGTTCGGAGGCTATCAGGTAGATCGGCGTCTCTCCGTCCGGCCGCGCCTTAAGGCGACGAACAGTCTTGGCAAGCATAGAGCCATCCCCCGAAAGATCGTGGAATTGCTTGGGGTTGTCTTCGCGCGAGAGCGGCCACAGCCGTGAGCCGACCCCCCCGCTCATGACAAAACTTACGATCCGGTCAGACATGGTCCAATTCCTCTCAGAATGTCTGGTTGTAGGCTCCGACCTCTGGATTGCCGCCCAGCACGCCATCGAGAGCCTCGTGTATCTCTCGGCGCCGCTCTGGCGACACAGGCTTTCCACAACCAGGACGATCTCCGCTTTGTTCGACGACGCCCAGGCCCCAGGTGCCGTCCTGAAAGCCCGTGGCTTTGATCGGGGCACTGGTTTTGAAGGCGAATGTGTTTGGACTCGCGTGTCCGACTATGTTCACGGTCACGATTTCCGCTCCGCAGTTTAGCGCCAACAGTCGTAACACGCGCCGCACGTGGCCGCCTTCATGAATTCGAGTAGCCCTATCGCCCTAGCTCCCCCCCCTCATCCAATATGAGCATGCCCGCCGATGACCGAAAGGATGTCTCGTGCAAGCATGAGAGTCTTGTATTCTGCAAGGTGCGTCCCCTCTCGGGTGCAACGAGAAAGATGGCTGCAACATGCCGCTGACCGCATTCAGGTTCCCATTCGGCCAGAATGTCGACCAACGGCGGTTCGGTCGCCTGACCCGTCTTCTGGAGGTCATTCAGATGGACATCGAGAAGGAAATCGCGGCACTGCGCCCTTGCGTGGAAAGGGTCACGGACTGTGCTGCGTTCGCCCTGGAAGCGATGGAAAATGGCGAGAGTCCCGAACGCATGTCCGCGCAGATCGGTACTCTCGAGCAGAACCTGGCGATCATCCGCGGACGGCAGGCCTTGCTGGAACAGCAAACGTCATTTGTCGACGCCGCGAGAGCAGCGCTGCCGCGCGTTCTACCGCCCCACGGGTCCTAAGTTTCGCATACGCCAATTGGCGGCATTTACCTTCCGGATCACGGGAGTAATCTTCCGCAGCAGTCTGGGATCGCGGGGCCTCGGCTTTCAATGCAAAGACCGGCCGCATGCAACGGCCGCCTGCATGGAGCGGGCTGCTCTGGGTGTCTGCGTATGCCTGCAGGAGAAGCTGAATGAATCGCATGTTCACCAATCAATGGCCCTCGATGACGGACCAGCAGGCTTCCGCCGGCCAAGAGTTCATTGGGCTCTCCGACATTACCGAATTTCTGCGCCGCTACGCTGGAACTATCATTGCCTGCCTTGCCATGGCTCTCTTGTTGGCGGGGTTTTACAATTCGAGCACCGACCCAACTTTCATCGCCAGCGCGCAGATTCTGATCGAGCCGAAATTGCCGCAACACCTGCAGGAGGGCGGCGAAGTGGATCTGTCACTGGATACTGCCCAGGTGGAAAGCCAGATCGCTGTAATGCAGTCGGAAAAAATCGCAGCGATGGTGCTCGACCAGTTGAAACTCGTCGACGATGCGCAGTTCAATCGTTCCCAGTCTCCGACTTTGCGGGACAGATTGACGAAGACCGGAGCTGTCCTGCTTGACGCCTTGGGGCTGCGGAAAAGCGCCTGGCTGCAGCATTTCGCTCTTAGCGAGCCTGCCGCACCCCCCATGCTGACCGATTTTCAGAAGTTCCGTCGGAGCATGTTGGTTTTCCGCAACGGCCTCGACGTCCGCCGAGTCGGCGTTTCC
>NZ_RZPW01000713.1:0-3217 GCF_003998455.1 Mesorhizobium sp. M7A.F.Ca.CA.001.08.2.1
GGGGCGGGTCGAGGGTGACGAGCCCCGCCACATCGGGTCTGAGCGCTGAGCCGAGCGCAGATGGGTATTTCTCGGTGTAGGCGCCAATTGGCTCGCCGGCTTCAGGTGCGAAGGCCGCTATGTAGACAAGTGCCTTCACGTTTGAGTTCCCCGCCGCGGCACCGGTGATCACCGCGCCGCCATAGGAGTGGCCAACAGCGACGACCGGACCCTTTTGAGCCTCGATCACCCGCTTGGTCGTCGCGACGTCCTCGGCAAGCGAGGTCAGCGCATTCTGTACGGCGATGACGGTGTAGCCGTCGCGCTGCAGGATCGGAATGATGTGCTGCCAACCCGTGCCATCGGCAAAGGCGCCATGCACAAGCACGATCGTCGGTTTCGCGGGATTGGAAGCGACAAGGGTTTCAGTTGCCGCAGCCGGCCGCTTGCTTGGCGAAGGGCCAACAGTGCTGGCCCCGGCAGGGCTGATGGCAATTAGCATTGCGAGCGAGATCTGGGCGAAACGGGTTCTGGTCACGGCAATGTTCTCCATCTGAAGGCGCGGCTATGAAGGCCAGGCCGATTGGGCTGCGACGATTGGTTCGGAACACGGCTTTTGCCGAATGGCCTCAGCCTCGCGGCGGTGGCCGGCGCGCGTTGCGCCGGCTTTGTCACGTCAGTTGACGCAGGGACCGGAAGGCTGCCCGCATTTCGGCGGAGAACAGCTGCGGCTCTTCCCACTGGGCAAAGTGGCCGCCTTTGTCGACGACATTGAAGTAGATCAGCTTGTGATAGCTCCGCTCGGTCCAGCTTCGCGGCGCGCGGTAGATCTCACCGGGGAAAATCGTCACAGCAGCGGGGATCGAGATGTCCACGGCGTTGAAGTTGTTCGCATTGTTTTCCCAGTAGAGTTGTGCCGAGGAGATCGCGCTGTTGGTGAGCCAGTAGAGCGTGATGTCGTCGAGCATCTCATCCTTGGTGAGCGAACGCTCAGGCTCGCCACCGCTGTACGTCCACTGAGCGAACTTGTCGTACATCCAGGCGGCCAGGCCTGCGGGCGAATCCGACAGCCCATAGCCCACCGTTTGTGGCCGAGTGGTCATCATGCTGCCGTAGGCGCCATTCTTCGCAAAGAATGTGTTTAGCTGGTCGTATGCTGCCTTCTCATCGGCAGACAGCCCATCCGGTGCCGGATCGCCGGCGCGCATGAATTTGGCGACTTCGGGAGGGACGGTCGCAGGCATGTTGACATGGATGCCAAGCAGACCCGCCGGTGCCTGATGGGCCATCTTATCGCAGACGACAGAGCCCCAATCGCCCCCCGCGGCGACGTAGTGTTCGTATCCCAGGCGCCGCATCAAAACGTCCCAGGCGAGGCCGATGCGGTCGGCATCCCAGCCAGGTTCGGTCGGTTGATCCGAGAACCCGTAGCCGGGCATTGAAGGCAGAACCAGGTCGAACGCATCCTCGGCGGTCCCACCGTGCGCGGTTGGGTCAGTGAGCGGGCCGATCACCTTGAGAAGCTCCAGAATCGAACCCGGCCAGCCGTGCGTGATGATCAGCGGCAGCGCGTTCGGGTGCTTGGACTTGACGTGGATGAACTGGATGCGCAAGCCGTCGATCTCGGTGAGGAACATCGGCAGGGCGTTGAGCGTCTTCTCCACCTTGCGCCAGTCGTAGTCGGTCCCCCAATACCGCACGAGCTTCTGCAGATTGGCCAGTTGCACGCCTTGGGACTCGTCCTTCACGGTTTCCTTGGCCGGCCACCTCGTTGCTCGCACGCGCCGGCGAAGATCGACAAGTGCTTCTTCGGGAACGTTGACCTGAAACGGATAGACTGCTCCTTCTTGTGCGGCCCCTGCCGGCTGCGCCGGAAGCAGACTGAACGTGCCTGTGACGCCCAGCGTTACAATGGACGCCGCTGCGGACATGGAGAGAAAACCGCGCCGCGAGGGGGATGACAATGCCATCGCAGTGCCCGTTCTCGGCAGGGATAGATCAACGTGGCGATCCTGACCTGCGCGTACGCTGCCAATATTCTGTGCACCTTCGTGCGGGTTCATGTTCTTCTCCTTCTGGGTTTGTCCGTTGCGCATCCGCGAAAATCGAAAGACTGATGCGGTCACCGCAAGGTCAATAACGCCAGAAGAGTCGCTCCGAATATATTGGACGAACGTGTCGCCGATACCTTCGCATTGGCTCGTCGGAGGACGCGCGTGCAGGAGGAACCAAACATATCAAACGATAGGCGGAGGTGGATTTGCGAGCTAAGTGGTCACGCGCGAACAGTCTTCGACGGGCGCAGGGGCTTATCGCATCAGTGCGAAGATGTCGCTCGCCTACCCGGTGTAAGCGTGGATGCGGGCCAGTTCCAGTGACTGGGGAATCGAAAAAGAGAATGTGGCTCCGGGGCCATCATTGCCAGCCGCCCAGAGACAACCGAGATGGCTTTCGATGATGGACCGGCTGACGGAAAGGCCCATCCCCATACCGCCATTCTTGGTGGTGTAGAAAGCTTCGAAAAGCTTTTCGACGGCTTGTGGATCAAAGCCCGCCCCCGTGTCCTTGACGATCAGGCAAACACGGTCGGCGCCGTCCAACTCGGTTCGTATGATGAGCTTCCTGGGGCGATCCTCGATATGGCTCATGGCGTCAGATGCGTTCAACAGTAAATTCAGCATCACCTGCTGCAGTTGAACACGATCCCCCATAACCGGCGGCAAGTCGCGAGCGAAGTCGGTCTGCAACACCGTACGGCTTCTCTGAAGCTCGGTAGACGAAAGCGCGATCACCTCTCGGGCAGCGTCGTTAATATCCACCGATTCGGTAGTGGTGCCTTTCTTGCCGAAGAGGGCACGCAATCGCTTTATCACGTCGGCAGCACGGTGGCCGTCTCGAATAGACCGCTGTGCTGTCCGGCGTGCGCCTTCAATATTCGGCGGATCTGAAGCAAGCATCTTTAGGCAAGTGGCGGCATTGGTAACAATTCCCATCAGCGGCTGGCTGACTTCGTGCGCTATAGAGGCTGTGAGAACTCCAAGCGTCGTGATCCTTGCCACGTGCGCAAGTTCGGATCGGGCTTTGCTGATGGCCTCGTCGGCTAGATGGCTGTCTGTCACGTCGTGGATCGCCCCAACATATTCCACATGGCCATCTTTGTTTTGCGCGCCGTGAGCGACTAGATGAAGGTGCTTGACCGAGGAGTCCGGCATTTGCGCGCGGTAGCGGTAGTCGAGGT
>NZ_RZPW01000714.1:0-3206 GCF_003998455.1 Mesorhizobium sp. M7A.F.Ca.CA.001.08.2.1
CGTAATTCCACGAATTGTTGGAGCGGTACCACTGGTAATTGCGTTCGACCTTGACCAGCGTCCATTGCGCGCCTTTCAGCGCCTCACGCTTGCCGTCGGGATCGACGGCGATCAGGCTGAACTTGGCCGTGCCGCCCTGCGGCACTTCATTGTCGGCGAAATCCGGACGAATGCCGATCATATGGCCCTGCGGGCGGATGCCGATGTTGAGCGAGCGCTCGATGGCGCGGCCGCCGGTTTCACGCATCCTGACCGTCACCTTGGCGTCGACCAGCTTGGTGGTCGAGGGCAGTTGGTCGACGGAGACCGGGAAGGTCACCTTGCCGTCATCGCCAACCACCGGTAGATCGGCGAGGGGGGTGACCGTGGGTTCGGCCGACTGCTCGTCGGCGAGACCGAAGGAAAAGCCCTGGAAGCGGTCCCAGTCGCGCGACGTCGACAGCGTCAGCTCGCCTTCCAGCGCCAAGCCTGCTGCCGGCGCGCCATAGAGGAAGCGGCCGTCAATGTCGATGTTGGCGGTTTCGCCCTGGGCGATTTCCTGCTTGTCGGCCTTCATGTCGAATTCGATGCGATCCGGCACAAAATCCTCGACCAGGAACATCTGGCTGGCCACCGCGGGCTGCTTGGGATCGGTGTAGATCGACACCGACCAGGTGCCGCGCATGGCGTTGGGGGCGAGCGGCAGGTCGACGGCATGGCCGCCGGCTGATGCGCCGTCGCTGACGATACGGCGGTCCTCGACGCCGTCGGGGCGCGAGAAGATGAAGGTCAACGGCAGGTTTTCGACCGCCTTGGCGGCGCCGTCGCGAGCAAGTGCGGCGACATGAACATCCTCGCCGGCGCGGTAGATACCGCGTTCGGTCCAGGCATAGACGTCGAGCGCACCTGGCGCCGCGCGCCCGGTGACGCCGCGGTCGGACAGGTCGAAGCCGGCCCGGCCCATGTCGAGGAAGACGAAGTCATTGTCGCCCTGCTTTGCCATCAGCACGGCCGGCACCATGCCGCCGTCGCCGCGCGTCAGGCCGGGGTTGAAGACGGCATGGCCGTCGGCATCCGACGTCGCCGTGCCCAGAACCTCATTGTTCCTGGCGACCAGCGTCAGTTCGGCGCCGGCGATCGGCTTGGCGCTGCCCAGCGAACGGGCAAAGACATTGAGCCCGTCCTGACCGGTATAGGTCGACAGGCCGATGTCGGAGACGACGAACCATTGCGTGGCCATCGAGTTGTAGTCGTCGCTCTTGTCGTTGACGGCCTGGGCGGTCAGCACGTAGACGCCGGGCTTGCGCTGCGGCACCGCCTGGTCGACCGGGAAGGAGGTGGTGACCTCCTTGTTGAGGTCATTGGCGATGTCGAGCTGGCCTTGCCAGACCGGCGCGCCCATCTGCTCGGAAATGTTGGAGATGTCATAGCCGTCCAGCTGGTGCAGGAACTGGTAGCCCGACAGAAGCTGGGCGAGCGAACGATCGCCGATGCGATAGAGCTTCATCTCGGCAGCGTTCATGTTGACGGTAACGATCGGAATGCCACGGCGCGCGCCGGCCGGCAGCACGAAGCTATCACCGGTGAAGCGGGCGGACGGTGCGCGGTCCTGGACATAGATCGACAGCACCACGGGTGCCGCGGTCACTTCGCCGATTGCCGCCGGCAGGCCGGCGCGGAAGGTGACGTCGTAGTGCTGGCCATGCTCCAGCCCTTCGACGCAGATCTGCTTGTCCTTGGCCTCGACGCCTTTGGGCGGTGCATTGTCGACGGTGACGAATTGCGCGTAATCGACGCCGGTCTTGACCAGATCTTCGGAGAATTGCGCGCAGATGCGCGGCGCGCTGGTGTCGGCGTCGATGGTGTGGTCGATAACGCGGAAACCCTTGCGCGCCTTCAGATCGACATAGTCGGCCTGGACCGCCGGCGACGGGTTCAGGGCAAGGCTCGCCTCATAGGCCTGTAGCGCCGGCCGGTAGAGATCGCGCTTGTCGAGGCCGTTGCCGAGCAGCGCCAGCACTTCGGCGCGCGTCTTGGTGGTGCGCAGTAGTTTATAGGCATTGAATGCGGCCGAAGTGCCGTTCGTCGGCAAAGTGGAAGCTTCGGATGTGCTGGCGGCGGGCTGCACGGCCAGCGTTTCACGCGCCAGGTTGAGCCAGAGCTGGCCATCATCGGGCAGTACCGAGACAGCGGCCTCGTATTTCAGCATGGCGGAGCGGTGGTCGCCGGTCAGCACGGCCTGTTCGGCGGCACTCATCAAGGCTGCCATGCCTTCTGTCGGCTTGTCATAGGCCGGGCCGAGCAGCTTGTTGCGGTATTGCTGGGCCTGATCGGACATCCAGTTGGGGAAGAAGGCGAGTTCCGGCGGCGCGCCGATATCAGGATCGCCATCGATGTTGACGACCTTGCCGGCGACCGCACCGTTGAAGGTTTTCAACTGGTTGTAGTCGGATTTGAGGAAGCACCATTTGGCTTTTTTATTGTAGGTGAAGGCACGGCAGGCCGGGTCTCCCAGGCATGTCGTCTTGCACTGGTCGATTGTCACATTCTGGTCGGACCTGAGATCAAAGCCGAAATAATCGGAATTGTCCGTTGTCGCGATACGCCGGGCCTCGGCCGCTTGCGCGACGCTGCTCCAGGCCAGGACATTGGCCCAGGCAAAAAACAGGAGAATCAGAATCGAAAGACCACGAGCCGCGCGCATTGCCATAACACCCCTCCAGACACAGCTGACGTCCGGGCATGATCAAGCTTCAGTCAGGCTTGTCAACACAAGGACGCGGCAGGGGTCCGCCTGCCAACGGTTTCCTTTCCGGTCGATGACCGGTAGTACCTCCATAGGACAGGGGATCACGCTTTCTTGCGGCGACGCAAAAGGTGTGAATTCCAAGCCCGTCCTATTTCAGACAATTGGATTGTGGCCCCTTTACGAGCGCTTCAGAACTTCATTCCAATTTTAGTTTTGTAACCTAGGTTGTCTTAATGCCGGCGCATGAAGAGCAGATGTCAGGAGGTCGCGCGCCAGGGCGTGCGCTTCCGCGCGCCCTGCTGCTGGCCATGATGTGCTCGACCGTGCTCGTCGCCGAATCGCCCCCGGCGGCCGCTTTCGAGCTTTTCGGCATCAAGCTGTGGGGATCGTCCAGCGACGAGGATGCCGACATCGTCGATCCGCTGCGCTACGCCGTGACCATCAATGCCCCCGACGCCGACAAGGACCTGGTCAAGAA
>NZ_RZPW01000715.1:0-3206 GCF_003998455.1 Mesorhizobium sp. M7A.F.Ca.CA.001.08.2.1
GCTTGCCCAGCATGCCGATTTCGTCGACCTCGACGGTCCGCTGCTGCTTGCCCGCGACCGGGTACCGGGCCTTGTCTACCAGGGATCGCTGGTGTCACCGCCCGATACGGCGCTCTGGGGCTGAGCGCGCAGCAAGGCCGATCAGCGCCAGTCCGATCAACGCAATCGGGATCATGGCAAAGAAGCCGTCGACACCGAGACGGTCGTAGAGCGGGCCGGACGCTAGCGTCACCACCGCCATGAAGAAGCCGTTGGAGAAATAGGCAATGCCTTGCGCGGCACCTGTCCGCTCCTCGGAGATCGTTTCGCCGATCATCTTCTGCAGCCCGATCAGCCCCAGCGCCACCGAGACCGAGTGCAGCGACTGGACAGCGAAGAAGCCGGGAATGCCGAGGCCGAGCGGCCAGACCAGCGGAAAGGCGATCCAGCGCACGATGGAGCCGATTCCGGCCATCACCATGACCGACACGACGGAGAACCGGTCGAAAAAGCGGGTGAACATCATGAACATGCAGACTTCCGACACCACGCCCCAAGCCCATAAGAGACCGACTACCGAATCGCCGAGGCCGATCGACTTCCAGTAGATGGAGACGAAACCGTAGAGGAATGCGTGGCTGGCGGTGATGACGCCGACGCCCGTGGAAAAATACAGGAAATACGGGTTGAGAAGCTTCGGCGCTGAATGCTGGATGTCGGTGGCCGACAGCGGCGAGGCGCGCCGCGGACGGCCAAGGCGCGGCGCCAGCAGGCCGGCGGCAAGGGCGGCGGCAAACGCCACCAGAATGATAACCGGAACGGCTTGTGAACCGGTTACCGACAGAATGAAGCCGCCGGCGATATTGGCGAACAAATAGGAAATCGAGCCCCATTTGCGCATGCTTGTGTAGTTCGAACCGAAGCGGCGGACACCCGAAAGAGCCAGCGAATCGGCGATCGGCGAATGCGGCGTCCAGACGATGGTCAGCGCCAGCGAGACCGCCAGCACCATCGCATAGGTGGGTGTCAGGAAATAACCTGCCGACAAAAGCAGCGACGCAGCCATCAGCGCGACATAGACATCGGCGCGGTCCCTGGCACGGTCGGCCAGCGCGGTCAGCAGCGGCGTCGTCACCACGCGCAGGAACATCGGCGCCGCCAGAATGACCGCGATCTGCTCGGCATGAAAACCCTTGGCCTGCAGCCACAGCGGAAAATACGGCAAGTGCGTTCCGAGCGGCACGAAAAGCGTCGCGAAGATCAGGCTCATGCGCAGTTCGAAATGGCGCGGCTTGACGAGTTGTTCGGGCGAGAGCTGCGGCAGGGACATGAATCGATCCAATCGCGCTGTATTCGGCCGGAGGGCAACGCGTATCGATCCCTTAACATGGACGAAAACCGGACGAAACCGGTTGGACTAATTGATTGATTCCGAAGCCGAAAGGACTTCGGACTAGGCCGCCTGCCCTACCCGGTCCTCGATAAGCAGCGGGATAAAGGGCTCGTCCGGCGCCTCGGGCAGCACCTGCGCCCAGGTCAGGATTTCCATGCGGCCGTCAAAATGCTCGACCACAGCCGTACAACTTTCCACCCAGTCGCCGGTGTTGATGTACTGGACATCGCCAAAATTTTCGATGACGGCATGATGGATGTGGCCGCAGATGACGCCATCGACATGCGAACGGCGCGCCTCGTCGGCAAGCATGGTCTGGAACGAGCCGATGAAGTTCACCGCCTTCTTGACGTTGTGCTTGGCCCAGGACGAAAACGACCAATAAGGCAGGCCGAGCAGTTGGCGCAGCCGCGTCACCACGCGGTTGACCAGCATGGCCGCGTCATAGGCGTGGTCACCGAGATAGGCGAGCCAGCGCGCATTGTGGACCACGGTGTCGAACTGGTCGCCATGGATGACGAGCAGCCGCTTGCCGTCGGCGGTCTCGTGGATGGCGCGATCGGCAACGACGATGCCGCCGAAATGCACGCCCTGGAACTGGCGGGCGAACTCGTCATGGTTGCCGGCGATGTAGGTGATGTTGGCGCCCTTGCGCGCCTTGCGCAGCAGTTTCTGCACGACGTCATTATGGCTTTGCGGCCAATGCCAGCTCCGCCGCAGCCGCCAGCCATCAACGATGTCACCCACCAGATAGATGATATCGGCATCGTGATATCGAAGGAAATCGATCAGGAACTCGGCCTTGGCCGCCTTCGAGCCCAGATGGACGTCGGAAATGAACATGCTGCGGAAAGTGCGGGGCTCTTGGCCGGACATCGCGATTTCACCCTTGCTTTCGCGCAGGCTATGCCCCGATTCATGCAACAACCGTATGACGGTTGCGATTGGTCCAGCCGAAGGACTAGCTTGCCGGCCAAATCACAGGAGAAATCGTCATGGATCTTGGTATCCGCGGAAAGAAGGCCATCGTCTGCGCTTCGAGCAAGGGACTTGGGCGCGGTTGCGCCATGGCGCTGGCGGAAGCCGGCTGCGACGTCGTCGTCAACGGACGCAATGCGGAGCTGGTGGCGAAAACCGCCGCTGAGTTGCGCGAGCGCTATGGCGTCACGGTGACGGAAGTCGTCGGCGACGTCTCGAAGCCAGAGGTGCAGAAGGCGCTGCTCGTGGCTTGCCCCGAGCCGGACATCCTGGTCAACAACAATGGCGGACCGCCGCTTCGCGACTTCCGCACGCTCGATCGCGAAAAGATCCTCGAAGGCGTTACCCAGAACATGGTGACGCCGATCGAGCTGGTCCAGGCCGTGCTGGACGGCATGGCGGCGCGCGGCTTCGGTCGCATCGTCAACATCACCTCGCTGTCGGTCTATGTGCCCATTCCCGGCCTCGACCTCTCGTCCGGCGCGCGTGCCGGCCTGACCTCGTTCCTTGCCGGCGTGGCCAGAACGGTTGTCGACCGCAACGTCACCATCAACAGCCTTCTGCCGGGCAAGCTCGACACCGACCGGCTGCGCGGCCCGCATGAGGCCGGCACAGTCGAAAGCCCTCAGGCCGCAGCCGCGCGCAAGACCCGCATCAGCGCCGATGTTCCGGCCAAGCGGCTCGGCACGCCGGAGGAGTTCGGCCAGATCTGCGCCTTCCTGTGCTCGGTCCATGCCGGCTATCTGACCGGGCAGAACATACCGGTCGATGGTGGTCTTTACGTCAGCGCCTTTTGATCAACTTATCCGTGAAACGGTCGGAGCCGTCCGTCAGAAAATCGTCAGAAGTATTTGAT
>NZ_RZPW01000716.1:0-3200 GCF_003998455.1 Mesorhizobium sp. M7A.F.Ca.CA.001.08.2.1
ATCACATACTGGCCCGAGGAGATCGCGTTTTCTCTCGCATACCGATCGTCAATATGGGCGTTAGACGTTTCAATCGTGAGCTTTCCGCCGCCGGGCATGGCATCGCGTGCGTTGACGCAAAGGTTGAGCAATGCGCTTTCCAATTGCCCTGCATCGGCCTCCACATGCCACAGCCCAGCGGCGAGCACCGTCTCGATTGCTATGGTCTCTCCAAGCGTTCGGCTCAGCAGTTCGCTCATGCCGGAGACGAGTCGATTAGGATTCAGGCGCGTCGGTGCCAAGGGCTGCTGGCGAGAGAAGGCAAGCAGCCGCTTGGTAAGTTCCGCAGCGCGTTGTGCCCCATCGATTGCACCGGTGACGAAGTGGTTCACGTTCGTGTCGCCGTTTCGGAGCTTGCGCTGCACGAGATTCAAACCGCCAATGATGACAGCCAGCATATTGTTGAAGTCGTGGGCGATGCCACCGGTAAGCTGTCCCACGGCCTCCATCTTCTGCGCCTGGCGCAGGTGCTCTTCTGCTCGGACGCGTTCGGCAACTTCCTCAGCCACACGCTGCTCAAGAGTGGCGTTGAGCGTCTGCAGCGCTTTGAACAGTCGGGAGTTGTCGATTGCCGTGGCGGCATGACCGGCCAGCCCCAGCAAGGCTGTCTCATGCTCTGCGGCAAAGACACCGCAACCGGAATGTCCGAAGAACAGCCCACCCAGCACTTCGCCCGATCGCGAAATGACCGGCACGGCAAGATAGGATCGCACGGGAAGATGGCCTTCCGGCATTCCCTTCCTCGGCGAATTTTTTCCATAGCGCACATCCATGAGGATATCATCGGAACGCACCACGCCCGTCCCGCGAAAAGTAGGCTCGAACACGGCCGTGTTGCGTGGCATGGGAAAATTTTCGAAAGCGGAGCGTGGCGCTCCCGACAGGGCGTAGAGCACATAGCTGTCCCCCTTGTCATCGAGGACATTGTAGAAAAAAGCTCCGAATTGCGCGCCTGACAGCGCGACGCCAGCGTCGGTGACAATCTGGACAATGCGCTCCACGTCCAGCTCGGCTGCCACGGCGGCGGCAGTCGCATTCATCATCTGAAGCTGGTTCTCCACCCGCTTTCGCGCGGTAATATCCATGACGGTGCCGATGAAACGCACCGCGCGTCCGGACCGGAAAAGAGATTCGCCCGTTGCAGCTATCCAACGCTCCTTTCCGTCGCGCAGCCCGATCGTCCGATATTCGATGTCGTAGCGGGAAGACTCGCCCGGCGCGAGCGCCCGGCGTACGGCCTCATCCGCCCGTTCACGGTCTTCTGGATGGAGACCGGCCAGGAACGCGCTCTCATATGTCACCTCCGCCTCAGGTGGCAGACCGAAGAGAGCTTTGCATCGGTCGTCCCAACGCAGCACCCTTGTGATGGGATCATAGTCCCACGTTCCGATAGCGGCTGCATCGGTCGCTAGCCTTAGCCGCTCCTCGCTCGCTCGGGCAGCCTGTTCCGAGCGGACGCGCTCGATGTGAGCCCATGACCGCTCTGTCACCTCCGCCAGCAAGGACAGTTCGCGCTGCGACCAGACGCGGCGCTGCGTGTCGTGAACGGCCATTAGCGCAGCCAGCCGGCCTTGCTTGACCAAGGGCATGCAGATCGTTGCCGTTATGCCGATATCCTGAAAGGTCTTTGCTTCCTCGGGCGCAATTTCCTCGAGATTGTTGTTGATGACGAGCGGCCGATTGGCGGTCAGATTGCCAACAGCGAGGCGACCGAAATCGGCAAGACTGTAGTATCCCCTGATGCTAGGCGAGCCAGGAGCGCTCCAGTCGCCGCGAATGGTGAAGTGGTCCTGGTCCGGCTCCATGTCAGCGTAGGCGCAAATCGAAACGCCTAGATGTTCGCCAAGTAGACGGGTGGTGACCTCCATGACAGCGTCGGCATCTGTCGCCGGGGATATCTCTCTGCCGAGGCGATCCAGAAAGGCCAGGCGCTCGGCATTTTCACGCAGGGCCTTCTCCGCACGAAGCCGTTCAATTGCGGTGCGCGTCCGGTCAGCCACTTCCGAAACCAGAGCAACCTCGGCCGGCGTCCAGTGTCTTGGCTCGGAGTGATTGAGGTACAATAACGCAACCAACCCGCCGCGCTCCGTAACCGGCATGTTGATGACGGATTGGGCGCTGATTGCTTTGAGAGCCTCGGCATGGTCGTGGGTTCGCGGGTCTGTCTCGGCATTCTCGAAGACGACCGTCTCGCCTCGTTTCAAATCATCGACATAGGAGCCGTAGTCCCTGAAGTTCAGAGTTCCGGCCAGACTTCGGATTCCCGGCGCGTTCCAGTCTCTGTCGATGACTATCGTTTCTTTCTCGAGATCGATCGTGCCATATCCGGCTCGACTGATGCCAAAATGCTTCCCAAGCAATTCCGCTGCCGCAAATGCCAGTTCGGCAGGATCATCGATCTCCCGAATCCTGTCACCCAACCCCGCCAGAAGCTGGAAGCGCTGCACTTCAGACGAACGTTCGCGTGACGTGACTCCCATTTCGCCCCCGGTTGGTCGGACTAGATAATGCCGTCAGTCGCGAAGAGTTCCAGGCGCCGGACAACAGGTCGGAGCTAGGCCGCCGACGCATTGCGAAGAAACTTGCGTCACGACAGCCAAGGACAACTCCGTATGCGCCCTCAACGGGCGAACGACGCGCCGTGCATCATAGTTTAATGACACCTGCTGGGCTGTGCCGCATAAAGCCATTGTCAGCGGCTGTGTAACGGGCGCCGCTGCTGGGAGCAATCCCACTGTAGCCGAATAGGAGCGCCTGATGCTTAGCCGACCAACCCGCACGAATACGGAAGCTCTCTACCCCAGTGACCTGAACATCCTTCGCGACGCGTTCGACGCGCTGTGCCAGGAATTTGCTATCTTGCCCGACACGGCGGCGGCCAACGCCGTAGCGAGAGAGCTGATCAGGTTGTTTGAAACAGGAATGACGGAAGCGGCCACACTGATGATCGCCGTGCGCGCACGTTGGCAAGGCGACTGGGAGATGGGAGGCAGCAATGCTGCCTGAGGTTTGATGATCAAGCGCAATCAACCCGCTGCATCCTTTTCGACACCGCCGCGTTGAGCGTCAAACCTGCCAGAAATGTCCGATGCGCTGGCACAATGACTGGAGCGACCGATGCCGAAATTTCGCTTCGAGTTTATCGAAGGCATGGCCCAGCC
>NZ_RZPW01000717.1:0-3192 GCF_003998455.1 Mesorhizobium sp. M7A.F.Ca.CA.001.08.2.1
GACGGTCATGATCAGGATCAGGTCGAGCCGGTCGAGCACGTATTCGACCACGCTTTCCGGCGTCGCCGGATTGAGCGACACACCGGCCTTCTTGCCAAGATTCCTGATGGTCTGCAGCGAGCGGTCAAGATGCGGGCCGGCCTCGGCATGGACGGTCAAACCGTCGCAGCCGGCCTCGGCGAAAGCGGCCAGATAGGGGTCGGCCGGGGCAATCATCAGATGGCAGTCGAAGAAGGCCTTGGTGCGGTTGCGGATCGCCTTGATCACTGGCGGGCCAAAGGTGATGTTGGGCACGAAATGCCCGTCCATAACATCGAGATGTATCCAGTCGGCGCCGGCTGCCGCTACCGCTTCGACCTCATCGCCGAGTTTGGAAAAATCCGATGCCAGCACCGATGGTGCAATCAGGGTCTCTCTGCTCATGGATGCGGCCTTTCCGAGTGTCCTTCTCGTTGGCCACCCTATCGACTGCCTAATGCGCCGCAGCCGACTTGTCGAGGGTGCAGGCGCGGTCGACGCGCAGGCTGGGACGCGTGCCGTTATCCGCGATCATGCTACGGCCAATTCCCGCTTGTCCCCACAGCTGCGAAGAAAAACCCGCCGGATTGCTCCGGCGGGGTTTCTGGTCTCGTGTCGAGCAGGTGGTTATTGCTGCTGGAGCTTCAGGATTCTGTCTGGAACCTGATCCTGCCGCTGTTCGACCTGCGGCCTGCGCCGTGGCAGCACCTGCTGCAGCAGCAGGCCGGGGTTCAGCTCCAGCGACGGTTGTCCGCGGACCGCCCGGCAGTTCGGGTAGCGCCCGATGGTGCCTTCCGGGCAGCGCCTCCTGATGATCGGCTGGCACTGGCCATCGATCATCTGCGAGCCCGGTGCGCATTCCACCTCCTGCCTGCGGCATGCGCCGTTGATCACCTCGGTGCCGCGCGGGCAGACACATTCGCCGCGCTTGTTGTGGACCTGGCCGCGTACGTCGCACTGCTCCTGCGTCGGCTGCTTGCGCCGGCAGGCATTGCCCCGCACCTCGGTACCCCTCGGGCAGACACAATTGCCGTCGGCGTCGTGGACCTGGCCACGGATGGTGCACTGGTCAGGCCTTGGCCGGATCGGGCGGCAGGCGCCGTTTCTGACCTCGTTGCCTTGCGGGCAGACGCAGTCTCCGTCCGCGTCGTGGACCTGGCCACGGATGATGCACTGCTCAGGCTTCGGCCGGATCGGACGGCAGGCGCCATTGCGCACCTCGGTCCCTCGCGGGCAGACACAGTCTCCATCGGCATCGTGGACCTGGCCACGGATCGTGCATTGCTCCGGCTTTGGCTGGATCGGGCGGCAGGCATTGCCCCTGATCTCGGTTCCCCTGGGGCAAACACAATCGCCATCCGCATTGTGGACCTGGCCACGGATAGTGCACTGCTCGGGCTTGTCGGTCCTGACGCACCTGCCGTTCTCGAGCCCGGTTCCGCGTGGGCAGACGCAGCGTCCGTCCTCGGTGCGGATCTGGCCCTCGAGCAGCACACAGCGTTTCGGCTGTTCCGGCTTCGGCACGATACCACCGCCCGGCGAGCACTGGCCGTTGCGGTAGGTGGTGCCTTCGGGGCAAACGCAGCGGCCGGCATCGTTCATGACGAAGCCTTGCGAGCATTCCTTCCTCGTCTCCTGGCTAATGGTGAAGGGATGGCAGGCATAGGCCTTGCCGCGATCGCCCTGCACATTGGTCTGATCGCCGACAAGCACGTCGCCACCGCCCTGCACGCGTGTGTCGGGAGACAGCACGCCGACGCAATTCTGGCCGCTGACATTGCCCTGCAGATTGGCCAGGCGGCCGTCGTCGGGAATGACCACGGTGACATGGTGTACCCGGCTTTCGCCGGCGCCGAGCGTCAGGTTGGCAATGCAGGACGCAGGCAAGGTTGCCGGTTCCGGCGAGCAGCCGAAGGGCGGATCGATCGAGGTGATCTCAACGCCTTCAAGCCTGCCGAGCCCCTCCACGCCGATCGCATCGCCGATGCGGACCGGCCCGGAGAAGGCGGTCGCTCCGTCATTGGTGATGGTGATCTCGAACGAGCAGGGTTGGCCGAGCCTGCATTCGCGGTCGCCGGTCTTTTCGACACGGATGGTCGAAGAACCGCCGCCCTTGGCGCAGGCCTGGCCAAAGGGATAGACGACGTCGTCGCCCGGCGCAGGCCCATAGGAGCCGCGCGCGCAGTTTTCGAACGCGCCATTCGCCGAGACCGTCACGTCGAAGTGGCGGCTGGTTCCAGGTGTCATGACGGCACCGGGAATCTGGCACGACAGCGCATTGGCCGGAACCGGTCCGCACGCCCATTCCGCGCCGTCAGGGGTGACGGTCTGGATCTGGACGGGCGCGCCGCCGGCCACCAACGTGGCGGCATCGTTGACCCGCACCGGACCGGTGGGGGCAGCGGTGCCAAGGCTGATGACGGTGATGCGGCAAGAGACGACCGCGGCACCGGCGAGCGAGCCGTTGCACACCTTGGTGATGCGCAGGGTCGGCTTGCCGCCATTGGGATGACGGAAGCGTTCCTTGGCGCAGGCCTTGTTGTTGGTGAGGTCGTTTTCACCGGGGATGGGCTTCACCTCAGCGCAATTCTCGACAGTGTCCGACTGGTAGCCGGCCGGCATGACCGCCTTCACGAAGATCGGCGTCGAGGCGCCCGCAGGCAGCGAGATGCCGGCATTGTCGCAACGGAACTGGCCGGGGCCGTTCGGTCCGCATGTCCAGGGCGGGTTCGGGCCGAAGGTCGAGGACGACGGCGCGCCGCCCGGATAGCTGTCGATCACCGTCAGCGGTCCATTGTAGGTGGCGCTGCCGTTGTTGATGATGTCGATCACGAAGGTGCAGATGCCGTCGGCCGAGCAGACCGGGACGCGGGCACGCTTCTTCAGGATCAGGTCGACCTTCTTCTCCACCGGCGGCCGGCAGTCGCGGTCACGGTCGCCGCGCCGGCAGATCGGGATCGAGGCACAGCCGCGATCGTTCGACTGGCTGCCGAACAGCGGCTTGCCGCTGGCGCCATAATTGTAGGTGGCGCAGTTGCGTAAAGCACCGCCTTGCCAGCCTCCGGCCGGCTTGAAGCCGAGCTTGAGGTCGACGGAGGCCCCCGGATTGAGCGTGGTCACCGGATAGGTGCAGGTCATCGGGGTGGTTCCGGGTACGCAGACCCAAGGTGGATT
>NZ_RZPW01000718.1:0-3192 GCF_003998455.1 Mesorhizobium sp. M7A.F.Ca.CA.001.08.2.1
CACGGCCTCGATGATCTTCGGGTTTGGCAGCGATGTGAACGCGATATCGGCGCCGGAGGCGGCCTCGGCAGCGGTGGTGGCCGACGAGATTGCATGGTTGCCGGCCGCTGCTCCCGTCGCCCGCACGGCATCAACCTTATTTGAATCGAGGTCGAACAGGGCAAGCTCGTAACCGGCGCGTGCCAGGTTGCTGGCCATTGGCCCGCCCATATTGCCCAACCCAATGAATGCAATCCGCATAGATATCTCCGTTGTGGCCAGCCAGCCCGTTTTTGGCATGTCTGAGCAGGCGCTGTTGTGACTGGTTTTCGGCCAGGCAGTCTTTCTCACCCTGATTGACGTGGCAAACGAATATAATTACGGAGTCACATCGAAGAATTCGATTTGAAAGTCATTTTCTTGAACATCGAGCACATCAGGGCTTTCCTAGAAGTCGGCGCGGCTGGTAGCTTCCAGCATGCTGCCGACCAGCTTAACGTCACCCAGTCGACCATTAGTGCGAGGATAAAGGCGCTCGAACGCAGGCTGAACCGCCAACTGTTTCACCGTAAGCGCAACGGAGTGGCGCTTACGACTGGCGGTCATCAGTTCCATGCGAGCGCCGTGAATATCGTACGCGCTTGGGAGCGCGGGCAGCAGGTGGCCACCCTGCCGGAAGGCCTTAATGCCTTCGTCACCTTGGGCGTCGAGGATAACCATTGGCCCCGCGTCGTGCCGGGCTGGTTGGAATGCATGGCCAAGGCATTGCCGGACGGCGTCGCAAGCGCGATCAGCGAGCGCTCGGATATTCTTATGGAGAGACTGCGAGCCGGACTGCTCGACATTGCTGTGCTTTACGACCCACGTCATTGCGCGGAGGCACGGATCGAGCCGCTCATCAGCGAAGAACTCGTGATGGTTTCGACCAAGCCACGTGCGGTTCAAAGCGGCGTTGTTCCTGGCTACGTCTTCGTGGATTGGGGTGAAACGTTCCGAGCCCAGCACAGCATGCATTTTCCTGGCGTGTTTAGCCACAAGCTTACTATCCGCAGTTCAGCGGTAGCAATGGATCATATCCTGGCTAACGGCGGCTCCGGGTATTTCCTGGCCGAGTCCGTGACCCAGCACGTCAAATGTGGCCGCCTGCATCTGGTCGAGGGAGCTCCGCGCTTTCAACGAACAGTCTTCGTCGCCGTTCGTATTGACGTCATTGCGCCCGAATTTATCGAAACCGCTGTGCAAGCCTTGCGCGATACGATCGCCTGAATTCCGGTCCAAAGCCAGAGAGATGACATGAAAATCACCACGTTGAAGACCCGACTGACGGACGTGCCTTTTGCCAATCCGATCACCACGGCCATTCATAATATGCGCTCCGTCGGGTGCCTGCTCGTGTATCTAGAAACCGATGTAGGGCTGGTGGGCCAGAGTTATATCTTCACATTGAACGCCGTCCGGCTTAAAGCCTTCGACGAGATGGTGCGCGGCTTCTCGCATCGCATCGTGGGCCAGGATCCTCACTATGTGACGGCGATCAATTCTGCGATCTGGTCCGAAATTAACCCGACCGGTTATGCAGGCGTCACGATCTCGGCGCTCTCCGCACTTGACACGGCCTGCTGGGATCTGATCGGCAAAAGTGCGGACCGGCCGCTCCATCATCTGTTCGGGGCCTGCAGGGATCGCATTCGCACATATGCCAGCGGCGGCCTCTGGCTTTCCCAGAACATCGACGAACTGGTTAATGAGGCGGCGACCTTTCTGGACCAGGGGTTCCGGGCGATGAAGGTGCGGGTTGGCAAGGCCGACCCGCGAGAGGATTTTGAACGCGTGAGGGCTGTCCGCGAGGCCGTTGGACCCTCCATCGAA
The DNA here is from genome assembly GCF_003998455.1 of Mesorhizobium sp. M7A.F.Ca.CA.001.08.2.1. Taxonomy (NCBI): domain Bacteria; kingdom Pseudomonadati; phylum Pseudomonadota; class Alphaproteobacteria; order Hyphomicrobiales; family Phyllobacteriaceae; genus Mesorhizobium; species Mesorhizobium sp. M7A.F.Ca.CA.001.08.2.1. Next base: position 1,849 of record NZ_RZPW01000718.1, read on the forward strand.
CTTCTCGCGGACGCCAACCAGGCGCTCACGCCAAAGCAGGCGATCCGACTTGGCAGGATGCTTGAGGAGCTCGACATCGGTTGGCTGGAGGAGCCGGTCTCGGTCCATGACCTCGTGGGCCAGGCCGAGGTCCGCAACGCGCTCGATCTGACGATTGCCTCGGGTGAGACAGAGTGGACGCGTTTTGGTATCCGCAACACGATCGAGGCCCGCGCCGCAGATGTGTTGATGCCGGACCTCCAGAGGATTGGCGGGCTGACCGAAATGCGCCGGGTTGCAGCCTTGGCGGAGGCTTACAGCCTGCCGATTTCCACTCACATATTTACCGAGCATAGCCTCTGCATTGCCGGTTCTGCCGCCAATTGCATCTCCGTTGAACACATGCCGTGGTACGCCCCACTGTTCCGCGAAGAGATGAAGATCGTGGATGGCGACATCATCATACCCGTCCGTCCCGGCACAGGCTTCACCTTCGACGAGGCTGCCGTGACCCGCTTCGCCATCGACCATTAGGTTTGGCATCGAAAAAGTCGATGTCAGGCCCGAATTATATTCGTTAGTTAGATGTTCGATATTCCTATAATTCCTAAGTGGGGAACCGGCCCGGTAGCCTCTAGCCGCCGAGGAGAATCGCCTGGAATGGAAAACCAACAGGAGAAGACAATGCTCTCACGCACGCTTAAACTTACTGCCGCTGTGTTTATCGCAACGCTCGCCGCGTCCGCGGCCGAAGCGAAATGCGGCGACGTCACCATTACCGAGATGAACTGGGCTTCGGGGTCGATCGTCACCGCCGTCTCCAAGTTCCTGATGGAGCAGGGATACGGCTGCAAGGTCACGGTGGTCCCATCGGCTACGGCTACGGCAGTCACCTCTGTCGCAGAGACCGGCCGCCCCGACATCGTGACCGAACTCTGGCTCAACGGCGCGCCGGCTTATCCAGGATTGCTGGCCGCCGGTAAAGTCAAGACGTTGGGCCATGTCCTCACCCCCGGCGGCATTGATGCATGGTGGGTTCCGCAATACCTGGTGGACGAACATCCGGAACTTGCGAAGATCGATGGCATTCTGGCGCATCCCGACTGGGTAGGCGGCAAATTCCATAATTGCCCCGAAGGCTGGGGCTGTAAGATCACCAACGACCATCTGGCGGAAGCCTTCCATCTGAAAAGCCACGGCATCGAAGTCTTTAATCACGGCTCCGGAGAGACGCTGGCAGCGGCGATAGCTTCGGCCAACGAGAACAAGCAGCCCTGGTTCGGTTACTATTGGGGTCCAACATCCGTGCTCGGCAAATACAAGATGGTCAAGGTCGACATTGGCCCGTACGTCCCTGAGATCCAC
>NZ_RZPW01000719.1:0-3190 GCF_003998455.1 Mesorhizobium sp. M7A.F.Ca.CA.001.08.2.1
GCGGATCGGCGGTGCTGGTGATCAGCCAGGATCTCGACGAGCTGTTCGAGATCTCGGATGCGATCGCCGTCATGCACAATGGCGAGTTGTCGAAGCCGATACCGATCGCCGAGGCGACCTTCGAGAAGGTCGGCTTGCTGATGGGTGGCGCCGAACCCGGTCACGCCGAACACACGTTGGAGACGGCATGATGCGCCTCGAACTCGTCAAACGTCCGCAGCGTTCCATGCTGTTTTCGGCCCTGTCGCCGTTCATCGCCTTCGCGCTGACCATCATTGCCGGGGCCGTCATGTTCGCGCTGCTCGGCGTCAATCCGCTGACTGCGTTCAACATCTATTTCATCGAGCCGATCAGCCAAATCTGGCAGTTGCATGAGCTGGCGATCAAGGCCGCGCCGCTCATCCTGATCGCCGTCGGCCTGTCGGTTTGCTACAAGGCCAACATCTGGAACATCGGCGCCGAAGGCCAGTTCATCCTCGGCGGCATCGTTGGCTCGATGCTTCCAGTACTGTTTCCGCAGTTCGAAGGCCCGCTGGTGCTGCCGTTGATGCTGTTGCTTGGCATGGTCGGAGGTGCGGCCTATGCGGCGATCCCGGCTCTGCTCAAGACGCGCTTCGGCACCAACGAGATCCTGACCAGCCTGATGCTGGTCTATGTCGCGCAACTTTTCCTTGACTGGCTGGTGCGCGGCCCCTGGCGCGATCCGCAGGGCCATGGCTTCCCGCAGACCATCCAGTTCAACGATTCGGCCGTGTTGCCGGAACTGATGCCGGATGCCGGACGGGCAAACTGGGGTTTTGTCTTCGCGCTGGTCGCCGCGGTGCTGGTCTGGATCCTGATGAGCCGCATGCTGAAAGGTTTCGAGGTGCGCGTGCTGGGCTCGAGCCCGCGGGCAGGACGCTTCGCCGGCTTCGGCCTCGACCGGATGGTGTTCTTTGCCTTCCTGCTGTCGGGCGCGCTGGCGGGACTTGCCGGCATCTCGGAGGTCTCGGGCGCCATCGGCCAGCTGCAGCCCGTCATTTCGCCCGGCTACGGCTTCACCGCCATCATCGTGGCGTTCCTCGGCCGTCTCAACCCGCTTGGCATCGTTGCCGCCGGACTGGTGCTGGCACTGACCTATCTCGGCGGCGAAGCAGTGCAGAGCGCGCTCGGCATCTCCGACAAGGTGGCGCGGGTGTTCCAGGGCATGCTTTTGTTCTTCGTGCTCGGCTGCGACACGCTCATCCATTACCGCATACGCCTGGTCGGCCTGGCGCTGACCAAACCGGAAGGCGTGGCCAAACTCGAAGCCGCACCGAAGCTGAAGGAAGCCCGTTGATGGACATCACCGTAAACATCCTTCTGACCATCGCCACCGCGGCAACGCCGCTGCTGATCGCGGCAATCGGTGAGCTGGTGGTCGAGCGCTCCGGCGTACTCAATCTCGGCGTCGAAGGCATGATGATCATGGGCGCCGTCGGCGGCTTCGGCGCAACCTATCTCACCGGATCGCCCTGGATCGGCCTTTTGGCGGCCATTGCCATGGGCGCTGTGTTCTCGCTGCTGTTTGCCGTCATGACGCTGTCGCTGGCCACCAATCAGGTGGCGACCGGCCTGTCGCTGACGCTGCTCGGCCTTGGCCTGTCCGGCATGATGGGCACCAGCTTCGTCGGCCAGCCCGGCGAAAGGCTGCCCAACCTCGACATTCCCGGCCTGACGGAAATCCCTGTGGTCGGCAGGCTGCTGTTTGGCCAGGATCCGATCTTCTACATCTCGATCGCACTGACCGCCGCCGTCATGTGGTTCCTGTTCAAGACCCGCACCGGGCTGACGCTGCGTTCGATCGGCGACAGCCACACCTCGGCGCATGCGCTTGGCATCAAGGTCATCCGCTACCGATACCTCGCGGTCATCTTCGGCGGCGCCTGTGCCGGTCTCGCCGGCGGCCATCTCTCGCTGGTCTACACGCCGCAATGGGTGGAGAACATGAGCGCCGGCCGCGGCTGGATCGCGCTGGCGCTGGTGGTGTTCGCCTCCTGGCGGCCATGGCGGGTGCTGGCCGGCGCCTACATCTTCGGCGCGGTGTGGATCGGCCAGCTTCATGCACAGGCTTTTGGCATTCCAGTGCCCTCACAGTTCCTTTCTTCGCTGCCCTATCTGGCAACCGTCGTGGTTCTCGTTCTAATCTCGCGCAACAAGCGTCTGACGATGATGAACACGCCGGCTTCCTTGGGGCAGCCATTCGTTCCGGATCGTTGACAACAAAAAACAAACGGGAAGCTCCAAGGCTAACTCAGAGAGGTAACACGATGAAAAAACTGCTTATTGCCCTGATGACCACGACCGCCGCCATGTCGCTGGCAGCGACGGCCGAGGCCGCGGACAAGCTGAAGGCTTGCTGGGTCTACACCGGCCCGATCGGCGATTTCGGCTATTCCTACCAGCACGACCAGGGCCGTCTCGAAGTGGAGAAGGCGCTCGGCGACAAGGTCGAAACCGCCTATCTTGAAAACGTCTCGGAAGGCCCCGACGCCGACCGCGCTTTCGAGCGCCTGGCACGCGAAGGCTGCAAGATCATTTTCGGCACCTCCTTCGGCTTCATGGACCCGGAAGTGAAGGTTGCCAAGAAATTCCCGAAGGTGATGTTCGAGCACGCCACCGGCTACAAGACATCTGACAATCTCGGCATCTACAATGCGCGTTTCTATGAAGGCCGTTATGTGCTCGGCCAGATCGCCGCCAAGGAATCGAAGGCAGGCGTTGCCGGCTACATCGTTTCCTTCCCGATCCCGGAAGTGGTGATGGGCATCAACTCCTTCATGCTCGGCGCGCAGTCGATCAACCCGAACTTCAAGGCCAAGATCGTCTGGGTGAATTCCTGGTTCGATCCGGGCAAGGAAGCCGACGCCGCCAAGGCGCTGTTCGACCAGGGTGCCGACATTATCGTCCAGCACACCGATTCGACCGCTGCCCTGCAGGTGGCCGAGGAGCGCAAGCTGCACGGCTTCGGCCAGTCCTCCGACATGATCAAGTTCGCGCCGAACGCGCAGCTGACCTCGCTCACCGACGAATGGGGTCCCTATTACATCAGCCGGGTCCAGGCAGCCCTCGACGGCACCTGGAAGCCGGACAATGTCTGGCTTGGCATCAAGGACGGCGCGGTCAAGCTCGCCCCCTACACCAACATGCCCGACGACGTGAAGGCGATGGC
>NZ_RZPW01000071.1:0-13733 GCF_003998455.1 Mesorhizobium sp. M7A.F.Ca.CA.001.08.2.1
TTTTCGCTGGCGTCCTTGAGCAGCGACAGGCCGGCGGCGTCCGGCATGGCGATCTCCTCGATGACCGAGGGCGCGCAATGCGCGTTGGTGGTGGCGCGGGTGGCGCCGAGCCGCTCGAAGCGCTCGCGCTGGATGGTGCGGGCGCGTGCCACACGCATCGCCACATCGGCACTTTTCTCCGCCCGGTCGGGCCGGATCAGGTCGCTGGCCGAGACCGCCGGCACTTCGATCCTGAGATCGATGCGGTCGAGCAGCGGGCCCGAAATGCGCGCCTGGTAGTCGGTGCGGCAGCGCTCGCCGCGCAGGCAGCGATAACCCGGCTCGCCGGCCATGCCGCAGCGGCACGGGTTCATCGCCGCCACCAGCTGGATACGCGCCGGATAGGTGACGCGATGGTTGGCCCGCGCGATCATGCAGTCGCCGGTCTCCAGCGGCTGGCGCAGCGCATCGAGCGTCTGCGGCGTGAACTCGGGAAACTCGTCGAGGAACAGCACGCCGTGATGGGCCAGCGACACCTCGCCCGGCCGCGCGCGGATGCCGCCGCCGACCATCGCCGCCATCGAGGCCGAGTGGTGCGGCGCGCGGAACGGCCGCCGGTCGGTCAATTTGCCTTCGCCGAGCTCTCCCGCCACCGACGCGATCATCGAGACTTCGAGCAATTCCTTCGGCGCCAGCGGCGGCAGGATCGACGGCAGCCGCTGCGCCAGCATCGATTTGCCCGAGCCCGGCGGCCCGATCATCAGAAGATTATGCCCGCCGGCGGCCGCCACTTCCAGCGCCCGCTTGGCGGTCTCCTGGCCCTTGATGTCGGCGAGGTCGGGCAAATCCAGCGCGGCGGCGTGGATGCCGGCCTCGGGGCGCGACAGCACCTGCGTGCCGCGAAAATGATTGGCGATGGCAATCAGGCTGCGCGGTGCCAGAATGTCGAAATCCTTTCCAGCCCAGGCCGCCTCAGGTCCGCAGGCGAACGGGCAGATCAGGCCCTTGCCCTCGGCATTGGCGGCGATCGCCGCCGGCAAGGCGCCGGCGACCGCGGCAATCGTGCCATCGAGCGACAATTCTCCAAGCACGACATAGCCGGCCAGCATGTCGCCCGGAATGGCGCCAAGGGCAGCCATCAGGCCAAGCGCGATCGGCAGGTCGTAGTGACTGCCTTCCTTCGGCAGGTCGGCCGGCGCCAGATTGACCGTGACTTTCTTCGACGGCATCGACAGGCCGGATGCATGCAGTGCGGCCTGCACCCGCTCGCGGCTTTCGGCCACCGCCTTGTCGCCCAGGCCGACGATGTGCATGTTGACCTTGCCGGGCGCGATCATCACCTGCACGTCGACCGGCACGGCCTCGATGCCCTGGAAAGCGACCGTGCGAACCCGCGCCACCATTTCTTTGCCCCCAGACCACAACCCACGCGATGGCCAAGAAATGGCCCCACGGGCAGACAATCACAAATCCTCGGTCAAATCAAGAACATTACGGGAACATGTGAGCGCGTGGGTTGCAGCCGAATTGAGCGCGGTTGCAAAAACGGAACATGGTTAAGACAAAATGAAAACGGCTTACCCGCGCTTGTCCTCGACTGCATCCCAGAACAGGCTGGCGATGTCGGCGCCGCCGAAGCGTTTGACCTCGCGCACGCCGGTCGGCGAGGTGACATTGATCTCGGTCATGTAGTCGCCGATCACGTCGATGCCGACCAGGATGAAGCCACGCTCCTTCAGCGAAGGCCCGATGCGTGCGCAGATCTCGCGTTCGCGCGCCGTCAGCTCGGTCTTTTCGGCGCGGCCGCCGACATGCATGTTGGAGCGGGAATCATGTTCGGCGGGCACGCGGTTGATGGCGCCGACCGGCTCGCCGTCGATCAGGATGATGCGCTTGTCGCCCTTGCGCACGTCCTTGAGATAGCGCTGCACGATATAGGGTTCGCGAAACATCTGGCCGAACATTTCCAGCAGCGAGGCCAGGTTGCGGTCGCCCTCCAGCAGATGGAAGATGCCGGCGCCGCCATTGCCGTAGAGCGGCTTGACGATGATGTCGCCGAACTCCTTGCGGAAGGCGGCAACTTCGAGTGGATCCTTGGTGATCAGCGTGTCCGGCATCAGGTCGGCAAATTCGGTGACGAAGATCTTTTCCGGGCTGTTGCGCACCCAGGCCGGGTCGTTGACCACGAGCGTCTTCGGGTGGATGCGCTCCAGGATGTGCGTGGTGGTGATGTAGTTCATGTCGAAGGGCGGATCCTGGCGCAGCAGGACGACGTCCATCTCCGACAGATCGGTGCGCACCTTCTCGCCCAGCGAATAGTGGCTGCCCTTCTCGTCGCGCACCTGCATCTCCTCAATGCGGGCAAACACCTTGCCGTCGCGCAACGACAGCCGATCCGGCGTGTAGTGGAACAGCTCATGGCCACGCCGCTGCGCTTCCAGCGACAGCGCGAACGAGGTGTCGCCGGCGATCGACACGGTGGAGATGTGGTCCATCTGGACGGCGATTTTCAGCTTCATGGCGGGTCTCCGGCGGCTCGGATGGACGACTGTCCTGCCTGTACAGGCTCACTGCCCGTCTGCCAATCGCGACCTTTTGAAGATTGGCATCAGCAAGTCGCAAGCTCGGCCCTGCCGGTCATTCCGTGACAGGAGCCAGGCTGCGCGTCCTCGTTGTTCCTTGAGCCCGAATCCACACCTCACATCGATCCTTCGAAACAGGTCGCGGTTGCCCATGGAAAATCGATTTCGCGATACGTTTCCTAAAGGGTTTGCTGCCAGTCTGAAAATAAATTCCGAAGTCACAAAACAGGGACACCGATGCAAACTTCGTTTGGCACCGGTCAGGCAAACAGGGAGAGCACGGATCTGGCATTCACCGATCCGTTGACCGGGCTTGGCAACCATCGCCGCTTCTTCGACAAGGTCGATCGGCTGATCGCCGACCGAGCCGACGATCCCGCGCCCTTTACCGTCGGGATTCTCGACCTCGACGGCTTCAAGCCGATCAACGATCTGTTCGGCCACAAGGCCGGCGACGACATCCTGATCCAGGTCGCGATGCGGCTGCGCGCCTCTATGGACGGCTATTCCACGGTCTGCCGCATCGGCGCCGACGAATTCGCTTTTCTCTATCCGATGGTATTCAGCGAGGACGCTGCGGCCGAAAAGTCGCGCATGCTGATCGAGATCCTGTCGGCGCCCTACGATGTCGGCGAACGCACCGCCAGGCTTTCGGCCTCGGTCGGCTGCTCGTTGTTCTATTCGGGCGACGAGACCACGGAAATCCTCATCAACAAGGCAGAGACGGCACTCTACCACGCCAAGCGTTCCGGCCGTGGCCGCGTCGTCGTCTACACCCGTGAGATGGAAGAAGCCGCCAAGCGCGTCACCCGCATCGAACAGGCGCTGCGCCGGGCTGTCTCGGCCGGCGAGGTGGAGCCGCATTTCCAACCCATCGTCGATCTCGCCACGCGCCGCACCATCGGCTTCGAGACGCTGGCGCGCTGGACCGACCGCGACCTGGGTTCCGTGCCGCCGACCGTCTTCATTCCCATCGCCGAGGAGCGTGGCATCATCGGCCCGTTGTCGCAGCTGGTGCTGCGCAAGGCGACGGAGGCCGCCAGAAGCTGGCCGAAGGACCTGTTCCTGTCGTTCAACCTGTCACCCTCGCAGCTCGTCGACCAGAACACCGGCCTGCACATACTGGCGATCCTCGACCGCACCGGCTTCGATCCGCGCCGGCTGGAGATCGAGATCACCGAGACCGGCCTGATGAACGACCCGGCCTCGGCCGCTCAGATCGTCGAGGATCTGCGCCGCGTCGGCATCCGCGTCTCGCTCGACGATTTCGGCACCGGCCAGTCCTCGCTCGGCCGCTTGCGCGAATTCCATTTCGACAAGCTCAAGATCGATCGCGCCTTCGTCTCCTCCATTCTCGACGACAGGCCGTCGGAACACATCATCCGCGCTATCCTCGCAATGTGCGAAGGGCTCGGCATGGACGTCGTCGCCGAAGGAATCGAGCAGGAAGCGCAGGCCGATCGCCTGGTCCAGTTTGGCTGCGCCGGCGGACAGGGCTATCTGTTCGGCAAGCCGGTCGATGCCGACGCCACGCTCGGCTATCTCCGCGATTCCTTCCGCGGCGCCCTGCGCGCCAAGGCGATCTGACCGGCGGTCCTCCGCAATCCCCAACCCCGACGGTGCTGCCGTGCACATCCGGTGCGGCGCATTGTCGTTTTGTCTGACATAAGCCCTGAAATTCGGCGGTTCGCCCTTGCCCGCGCGCCTTGCGTGGCTAGGATGCGCGCCGGTCACGCTACAGCGCCGCGCGTCTTTCAAGACGCGCAAAGGACGCTGTAGCATTTAACATTTGCGCATGATCCCTTTCCGAAAATCGATCCGATTTTCGGGGTCATGCGCTGGGAGACAACAACGATGATGCCATCGGCGCATTTTGCCGACCTCGAAGGAGCCTCGGTGCTGATCACCGGCGGCGGCTCCGGAATTGGCGCGGCACTGACCGAGGGTTTTGTGCGCCAGGGCGCCAATGTCGCCTTCATCGACATCGCCGACGGCCCAAGCACAGCTCTTGCCGACCGCATCGAGAAAGAATTCGGCCGCCGGCCGCTCTATCTCAAGACCGATTTGCGCGATGTCGAGGCCCTGCGGGCGTCCGCCGCGAAGGCTGCCGAGGCGCATGGCGATGTCACCGTGCTGGTCAACAATGCGGCCTGGGACGAACGCCACGCCGTCGAAGACGTGACGGTCGAGTTCTGGGACAACAACCAAGCCATTAATCTGAGGCCGCATTTCTTCACCGCGCAAGCGGTGGCGCCGGGCATGAAGCGGGCCGGCGGCGGCTCGATCATCAACTTCACCTCGACGTCCTATCTGATCAACCACCCCGACATGCCGTCCTACACGGCCGCCAAGGCCGGTATCCTCGGTCTGACCAAGGGGCTGGCCGGCAAGCTCGGTGTGGACGGCATCCGCGTCAACGCCATTGCGCCCGGCTGGGTGATCACCGAGCGGCAGAAGGAGCTCTGGGTGACCGAACAGGGGCTTGCCGCCCATGTCGCCAAGCAGTGCATAAAACAGGTGATGCAGCCGGACGACATCGTCGGCACGGTGCTGTTCCTGGCCTCGGACGCCTCGCGCATGCTGACAGCGCAGATGCTGGTCGTCGATGGAGGCTTCCTGTGAGCCAAGCCGGCAACGCACCGGCGGTCGCCGCCGTCGACTGGGGCACGACCCGTATGCGGGTCTGGCTGATCGACGGGCAAGGCAATATGCTTGCCGAACGCCGCGGCGATGACGGCCTGATCACCGCGCAGCAAAAGGGCTTTTCGACCATCCTCGAAGGGCATCTGGCGGCGATGGGAGCACCAGCGGCGCTGCCCGTCATCATCTGCGGCATGGCCGGGTCCCGCCAGGGCTGGCTCGAAGCGCCCTATGTCACCGTGCCGGCGCCGCTTACCGCCATCCTTGCGGGTGCCGCCAGGGTGCCCGGCCAAAGCCGCGACATCCGCATCGTTCCGGGCCTTGCCCAGCGGCTGACTGACGCGCCCGACGTCATGCGCGGCGAGGAAACCCAGCTTGCCGGCGCCGGCCTGCCGGCCAGGGGGCGCCAGTTGGTCTGCATGCCCGGCACCCATTCGAAATGGGTGCTGGTCGAGGATGGCGCCGTTACCGGCTTCGGCACCTGGCCGACCGGTGAGCTGTTTTCCGTGCTTGCCGCGCATTCGATCCTGCGCCATTCGCTCGGCGAGCACCCCAAGCCGGTCACATCGGACAATCCGTTCTTCCGCCGCTGGTGCGAAACCGCATTGGGCGAAGGCGGCGATGTCACCTCGCGGCTGTTTTCGATCCGGGCCGCCGGCCTGCTGCAGGATTTGAAAGCCGACGATGCCGCCGCCTGCCTGTCCGGCCTTTTGATCGGCGGCGAGATCGCCTCCGCCAGCCGCCGGCATGGCGCCGGCGCCGAACCCGTGGTGCTGATTGCCTCCGGCGCGCTGGCCGCCCTCTACCAGGCCGCACTTGGTCTTGCTGGGCTTGAGGTCCGGGCCGTCGACGCCGACGAGGCAGTGCGTGCCGGTCTCGTCGAGGCGGCGCGCGAGAACGGCATGATCGCCAGAATTGGAGTTGCCCGATGAGCCAGACCGCACCGTTTCCAAAACTCAAGCGCGGCCTGGTTGCCATCCTTCGCGGGCTCAAGCCCACCGAGGCGATGGCCATGGGCCAGGCGCTGTTCGACGCTGGCATCGAGGCGATCGAAGTGCCGCTCAACTCGCCGCAACCGTTCTCGTCGATCGCCCGCATCGTCCAAGTGCTGCCGAAAACGGCGCTGGTCGGCGCCGGCACGGTGCTGACGCCGGCCGATGTCGATGGCTTGCACCAGGCCGGAGGGCGGCTTCTGGTCAGTCCCAACATCGATGCCGAGGTGATGGCGCGCGCCATGCATTACGGCATGGTGACGATGCCCGGCGTGTTCACGCCGACCGAAGCCTTCCTGGCGATCAAGCTCGGCGCCTCGGCCCTGAAATTCTTCCCGGCGAGCGTGCTGGGTGCCGGCGGCATTTCCGCGATGGGCGCGGTGTTGCCGGCGCAGACATTGGTCGGCGCCGTCGGCGGTGTCTCTGAAAAAGATTTTGCCGGCTACAAGGCTGCCGGCGTGACCGCCTTTGGTCTGGGCTCCAGCCTGTTCAAGCCGGGCATGAGCGTCGACGAGGTGGCCGCGCGTGCGCAAGCTGCCGTCGCGGCCTGGGATGCGGTGTTCGGAGAAGCAGGATGAGCGAAGCGATCGTTTCGGTTTTTTCCGATCACGTCTGCCAGCTCGGCGAGGGGCCGAGCTACGATCCCGCCACCGATACGCTCTACTGGTTTGACATCGTCAACAGCCAGCTTCTGGAAAAGCGGCTGTCCGGCGGCGCGACCACCGTCCATGAGCTTGGCCAAATGGCGAGCGCCATCGCCGTCATCGACGACAAGCGCCAGCTGATCGCCGCCGAGACCGGCCTTTATGTCCGCGATGTCGCGACCGGCAAGCTGACGCTGCACACGCCTGTCGAGGCCGACAATCCGGTCACGCGCTCCAACGATTCCCGCGTCCATCCCTGTGGTGCCCTGTGGATGGGCACCATGGGCAAGGGCGAGGAAAAAGGCGCGGGTTCGATCTACTGGTTTTTCAAGGGCGAACTGCGCCAGCTGTTTTCGGACATCACCGTCTCCAATTCGATCTGTTTTACCGAGGATGGCGCGATCGCTTACTACACCGACACCTCGACCGGGCTGCTGATGCGCGTCGCCTGCGACCCGGCGACCGGTCTGCCTGCCGGTGAGCCCAAGCTGTTCGTCGACCACCGCTCGGCCAAGGGCTATGTCGACGGGTCGGTGCTCGACCGCGACGGCATCCTGTGGAACGCCGTCTGGGGCGGCAGCGTCATCGAAGCCTACGGACCCGACGGCAAGCTCGTCCGCACGGTCGCCATGCCGGTGACGCAGCCATCCTGCCCAGCCTTCGTCGGCGCCAAGGCCGACCGGCTGGCGGTCACCTCCGCCTGGTCGGGCAAGGATGAGAAGCAGCGTCTGCTGGATCTGCAGGGCGGCATGACCTTTCTGCTCGATATTCCCGTCAACGGCCGCTTCGAGCCGCGCGTGCTGATCGCCTGATCGAACTGGATTCTATGGTCGGACGGTGCGTTGTCACGCCACCGCCCGCACCGTGTCGGTTTCGCGAGAGCCTGACGTCTCGACCATGCGATGGTAGGTGATCGTACCGCCGGGAATCGTTCATCTCATGCCAAGCCGTAAGCCGAAACTGATACTCGTCCATGAGCCGGAAAAGGCTTGTTTCAACCGTCTGTTCGCCGACGGCCATGCGTCGCAGCGCGCCACCGAAATCGCCTCCTATCTGGCGCAGTCGACCGATCTCGCTCCTGAATTCGACGTGCTTGGCCGTGCCTGCCACGCACGCGGCCTGTCGTTCACGCCGGTGGCGCTCGACGACGCTGCCAGCGTGCTCGCCGGCGAGCATCCCAGCACAACGCTGGTCTGGACGCTGACCGACGGCATTGCCTATTTCCGCGGCGGCGCGGCGCCCGCTTTGGCGCGACTGGGCGGTTTCAAGACAATCGGCGCCGACGATGCGCTGTTCGCGCTCTGCCAGGACAAGTTCCGCTCCGGCGCCGTGCTCGGCGCGCTCGGCCTGCCGGTGCCACAGGCTGGGCTCGCGCGTGACGGCCAATGGCTGGTCGAGCCGCCGGCCTCGCCCGCCGGCTGGTTCGTCAAGCCCAACCGGCTCGGCGCCAAGATCGGCATATGGCCGGATTCGCGCTGCAGCGATCTCGCCCACGCTTTGGAGCTCAGCCGGCGCGTCTTTTCGGCCTATCGCGACGATGTCGTCGTCCAGCCTTATGTCGCCGGCCGCAACGTGCGCGCCAGTTTCCTCGGCCTGGTACCAGATGCCGGGGTCGAAGCGCTTGGCGTGGCCTTTGTCGATTCAGGCGCCGATTTCCAGACCATGGCCGACAGCCTGGCGCTCTACGGCGACACTGGCCAGGCAGCGAAAGCGGCGGGACATTACGCCGAGCCGGAGCTCGTCGCGGTCGCCGACAGCCAGCCGGCCGCCGACGCCAGGATTCGTGCGATCGCCGGGCGGCTGATGAGCGGGCTCGGCCTGCGCGACGTGTTTTCCATCGATCTCAGGGTCGAGGCCGACGACACCGTCCACCTCATCGAGTTCGAGGTCTGCCCCGGCCTGCCCTGCTTCGATTTCCGCGTCTATTGCCGCCAGCAATGGGACCTCGAGCTTGCCGATGCCATAGCCGAGACAGCGGCGAGCCGGCTGATCGGCCAAGAGCATCGGGCCTGAAGGCGCGACGGCAGATCGCGGGCCGACGGCGGACGCGTTTCACTACGGCATTCGCTCGACCGCCTGCAAGGCGGGATCCATCTTGTCCCAGGCATGGCCGTGGCTCGTGTAGGTCACCATCTGCGGGCTGAACTGTTCCGGATCGTCGAGGCTGGCCGCATGGACCGCTATGAATTCCGGCATGGCGACGGATATCAGAAAGACCGGCGTTCCGCAGGTTGGACAGAAGGTGTGGATTTTTTCATTGCCGCTGGCGCCCGCCACGCGCCAGGTGCTCACCTCCCCGGTAATGGCCATATCGGCGCGCTGGCCGAAGGTCAGGTAGGATCCGTGGCCGGTGCCTGAGCGCTTCTGGCAATCGCTGCATTGGCAGTGGTTCTGGAAGATAGGCTCGTCATTGGTCTCGTAACGGATCGCGCCGCATGCGCAGCCGCCGGTATAGCGCTTGGTCATTGTCATTCTCCACGGGTCTGATTCTGCTCGAGGCCGCAACATCAGGCCGACTTCGGCTTGGCGAAAATATCGATGCCGCTGCCGGTTTCGAGGAAGGATTTCAGGCTGGACAGCACCGCCGGCCAACCCTGGCTGACGCCCTTCGCCATGCCGCTGCCGGCCTCGAGCTCGTCATGGCTGACGGTCAGCCGCACCATGGTGTCGTATTCCTCGATGGCGAACGTCACGCGGCTGGTTTTTGACGGATCGTCCGCCTGCGAAGCGTTCGCCCAGGTGATGACGAGGCGGGTCGGCGGCGAAATCTCGACGACCTTGCCGACGAGTTCGACGGTCCGTTCGTCATTGGCGCGGATGTGCTCCCATTTCGAGCCCGGCGTCCATTCGGAGACGTTCTCGTGGCCCCAGTAGCGCTTTGCGATCTCGGGCTTGATTATCGCCTCGAACACCTTCTGCGGCGTCGAGCGGATATAGGTCACGTAGACAAAGCTGGTCGTTTCCCTGGTCATTGGTCTTCTCCTTCGAGTTCTTGCTTCAGGTCGTGCAGCAGGCTGAGCCGCTGCCGTTCGAATTTCCGTACCCAGCGCTCGTAGACTTCGTGCAGCGGCACGGGATTGATGAAATGTAGTTTTTCGCGGCCGCGCTTGACCGTGCTCACCAGGTTGGCCGCCTCCAGCAGGTCGAGGTGCTGGGTGGCGGATTGCCTGGCCATGTCCAGATGATCGCAAAGCTGACTGAGCGTCTGCCCGTTCTGCTCGCACAGAAGGTCAAGCAGCCTTCTGCGTGTCGGGTCGCCCAGCGCTTTGAAAACCTTGTCGGCGTCCATCTGCCTCACTCTGTTGTAAGGCATAATATGCAGGTAAATACCTGCATGTCAACCAGCAATCCGACCGGCGTTGAATGACCGCTCGTCGGCACGGCTCCGCACCTGGCAACTGCGCCAGGCAGATCATCGTGAAATCGCGGAGCAAAGATATGTAAAATGAGCCTGCGAGGCTTCAAACGCCGCCAGGCTCTATCCGATTTTGAGCACGTCTCCGGCTAAAACCGGAACTATGCTTGCAGGGGACCTCAGGCGCCCTCGACCAGGACGATCTCGCCGTCGGCGACCTTCTGGCGGATGGCGGCGGCGCGCTGGTATTCCGGCGAATGGTAGCAATCATGCGCGGCGGCCAGCGATTCGAACTCGATGATGACATTGCGTGCGCGGCCGGGGCCTTCGGCCTTTTCATGCTCGCCGCCGCGCGCCAGGAACTTCGCGCCGAAGCGCTCGAAGGCAGGTTTGGCGGCGGAGACATAGTCCTTGTAGCCTTCCGCGTCGCGCACATCGACACGAGCGATCCAGTATCCTTTGGGCATTTTCTTGGTCTCCGAACTTGTTCCTGGAAATCTCAGGCCGAGCGCATCTCGTCGAGGATGGCTTCGGCCGCTTCCCGTTTGTTGGCCGCAGCAATGATCGGACGGCCGACGACGAGGTGGCTGGCGCCGTTGCGAATCGCCTGGCCTGGCGTCACCACGCGCTTCTGGTCGCCATGGTCGCTGCCCGCCGGCCGGATGCCGGGCGTCACCACCGCCATGTCGGGTCCCACGATCCGGCGCACCGCCTCGGCCTCCGCGGCCGAGCAGACGATGCCGCCCATGCCGGCATGCAGCGCCTGTTCCGAGCGCCTAAGCACCAGCGTATGCGGATCGTACTCATAGCCGACGTCGATCATGTCCTGCTCGTCCATCGAGGTCAGAACACTGACGGCAAGCAGGCAAAGGTCGCTGCCTCTGGCCGCCTCTACGGCGGCCTGCATGGCCTTGGGATAGGCGTGGATGGTCAGCATGGTCACGCCCATCTTGACGATGTTCTCGACACCCTTGGCCACCGTGTGGTCGATGTCGAGCAGCTTCATGTCTAGGAAGACGTTGGTGCCGCCGCTGGCCAGCTCCCTGGCGAAGTCGAGCCCGCCGGCGAAGGCAAGCTGGTAGCCGATCTTGTAGAAGGAGACGATGCCGTCGAGTTCGCGCACTGCCTGCTCGGCTTGCTTCACTGTCGGCACGTCGAGGCCGACGATGAGCCGGTCGCGCATGCTATTGGCGATCATGCCTCGATCCGGGTGGACAGCAGGCGCGAGGTCTCGATCAGCGTGCGGCATAGGTGCTCCATCGATTTGTGCAGTCTTTCGTCACGGAAATTTCCATCCTCGTCGAAGGCGTCACCGCCGTCGGGCACCGAGCATTCCGGCGTCACCACCTCCATCTGGCAACGCACCAGCACCGCGCGCAGATGGTTGATGCAGCGGATACCGGCAAAGTGCCCGTTGGAGGACGAGCAGAGGCCAACGACCTTGCCGGCCAGCGGCCTGACTGGCCGGCCACCATCCCTGCGCACCCGGCTCACCCAGTCGATCGTGTTCTTGAGCAGCGGCGGAATGGAGCCGTTATATTCGGGTGTGGCGATCAGCAGCCCGTCATGGGCGACAATCAGACGGCCGAGTTTCTGGGCGTTTTCGGGAACGCCTTTTTCCTTTTCCAGGTCCTCGTCCATGATCGGCAGGGGGTATTCGGCGAGCGAGATGCGGGTCACCTCGGCACCTTGCATGGCGAGTTCCTTTTGCGCCACGTCGGCGGCCCTGCCGCTGTAGGCGCCGCTGCGCACCGAGCCGGCGAAGACGAGGATTTTCGGGATCACTGCCATTGGCCACCCTTGTTCCCGGACAGGTACAGCCAAGGACGGCTCAAATCAACGGCTGGATAGGGGAATAGGGCAGTAGGGGAATATGGGAGTAGAAAATAGCCTGGAAATGGAACCCTTCATCCCTACTCCCTTACCCCCTTCTCCCTTAGTGCGCCTCGCGGCGATAGATCCACAGCTGCGTCGGCGGGATGTTGCGGAGGATGAAATCGAAATGTTTGACCGTATAATTGCCGCGGCCGGGTGGGATCGGCGACATCGGGCCATAGGTCAACTGCACGATCGGCCGTCCGGCCGGGATGCGGTCGAGCAGGCTCTCGATATAGGCGATGCGCTGGGCGACCGGAAAGTTGAGCAGCGGCACGCCCGAAACGACGGAATCGAAGATCATCCCGCTCTTGTCGCCAAGCGTGGCGTTGAGGTTGAAGGCGTCGCCCTCGATGACGTTGACGCCGGGATAGAGCCGCCGCAGGTGACGAACGAAATCCGTGGAATATTCGACAGCGTAGAGGTTTTCGGGGCGTACGCCCTGGGCGAGGATGGCGCGGGTGATGACGCCGGTACCGGGACCGACCTCGAGCACTGGCAGGCCGGATTTAGGATTGACGATCGAGGCCATCTTGCGCGCGGTGATCGAACTGGTCGGCACGATCGAGCCAACCGTCTTCGGCTTGTCGATCCAGCCCTTGAAGAATTTGAGTTCGTCGTCGAACTTTTCGACAAGCGCCTTCCGCAGTCCAGGGCCACGTGTCATGCAAGCTCTCCTCAGCGCTCCCCGCAAAGTTACTTAGCACCTGAGCGGTGCTAGGCAAGGCGCGGCCGGACGCATGTCGTGGATAAGATAATTTTCGTCGCGTCTCAAGGGGTGACGCGATTCAAGGATTTACGCGTGGCAAATCGGCTTACGCGGGCCAAAGTGCATCAACGCTCGCCGAAAGACTCGAAGAAATCCTTCATACGGGCGAAAAAGCCGCTCGATTGAGGCGAATTGTCCTGCGAGGAGAGCTGTTCGAACTCCTCCAGAAGTTCGCGCTGGCGCCGGGTCAGGTTCTGCGGCGTCTCGACCGCGGTCTGGATGTAGAGGTCGCCGACATTGGGCTGGCGCAGCACAGGCATGCCCTTGCCCTTGAGGCGGAACTGGCGCCCGTTCTGTGTGCCTTCGGTCACCTTGACCTTGGTCTGCGTGCCGTCCAGCGTCGTCACCTCGAAGGAGCCGCCAAGGGCTGCCGTCGTCATCGAGATCGGCACCTTGCAATACAAGTCGGCGCCGTCGCGCTGGAAGAACTCGTGCGGTTTGACCGCCAGGAAAATATAGAGGTCGCCCGAGGGCCCGCCGCGCAGGCCGGCTTCGCCCTCATTGGCAAGGCGGATGCGGGTGCCGTCCTCGATGCCGGCCGGGATGTTGACCGACAGCGAACGCTCCTCGGTGACGCGGCCCTGGCCGGCGCATTTCGGGCACGGATCCTTGATCGTCTGGCCGCGCCCCTGGCATTGCGGGCAGGTCCGCTCGATCGAGAAGAAGCCTTGCGTGGCGCGCACCTTGCCGTGGCCGTTGCACATCGAGCAGGTGACGGGCTGGGTGCCGGGCTTGGCGCCGCTGCCCGAACATTCAGAGCACGAGATCGACGCCGGCACCCGGATCTGTGCGGTCTTGCCGGCAAAAGCCTCTTCCAGGGTGATTTCCATGTTGTAGCGCAGGTCGGCGCCGCGCTCGCGGCCGCCCGACGAGCGGCGCTGGCGCCCGCCCATCATG
>NZ_RZPW01000720.1:0-3162 GCF_003998455.1 Mesorhizobium sp. M7A.F.Ca.CA.001.08.2.1
CGATCAGCTTCGGCTTCTTCTGACCAGGCAGGACATGTTCGGACATTCAATGCACCTTGTCGGAGTGGAGATGCATTTCGATCTTGTTGAGCGCCTTTGTCAGGACTTCGACCGCCTGCAGATTGACGGCAAAGTCGAAGTTGCCTTGCGCCGTCTCGAATATCAGAACGCCGAGGTCTCGTCGTCGACCAGCATGCCCATCCCAATGCCGATCGGCATATATGGCGGTTTATCTGGCATGGCCTTTCTCCTTCACAGGTGACGGTCCCCGTGCTCGCGGTGTTCAAGGCAATACCAATGCGACGGCTGTCTCGGCCGTGCGAAACCGAACGGCGCGCCCTTGGCGCATCCAGCAAACTCGCAGACGTGGTTTTCGATCCGCGAGCGCTCACGCGGAACCGCTGACATGCCTTCGGCAAGCCTGGCGGGTTCGTCACTCATCCGTATCGCCTGCCAAGAGGCGGAGCATTCAGCGCGTCGAGTTGATCTTGAAGGCGGCCGTTGAGCACAATCATCTCTTTCAGCGCCTTCATCGCGTCGCCCTTGTGCTTGGCGACGAACTTGTCAGCGACGGCCTGCAACGCCGCCTCCTGGCGGCTGTCCAGCGTGATGATGTAATCCATGACGATACCTCCCGCTGTTTAGAACAATGAGCCCTGCGCCGCCTGTTGCGGAACCTTGATCTGCGTCGCTGGCTTGTCGACGATCACAAGAGCATCATCGGGTGCGGTGCGCTGCAGACGCTTTGCTTCCGACCAAGGCGCGGTAAGCCAGGTCTCGATTTGTTCTGGCGTGGTCAGCATCACCGGCATGGCCTTCTCATGGATGCCAGCGACTAGGTCGTTGGGTTTGGTCGTCATGAAGCCGTAGACCTCGTGATCGCCGGGGCCGTCCTTGACCTTGCGCACGCCATGCCATGGTGTCCAAAGGCCGGCAAAGAAGAAGAGCGGTCTGTTCTCGTCGACGGCAAACCAATAGTTGCGCTTGATGCCTGTTTCCGGGTCCATCTCAGTCGGGTTGGGACTAGGCTCCGCGAAGCTGGTCACCGGAACAACGCATCGGTGGTCGACGCCGACATATTGCTGCCAGTGGGCGTACTGTGGATTGCGCACGTTCGTGGTGCCTGGGTCGGAATTGCCCCTGACGCGCTCCAACGGCGTCGGCATGCCCCAACGGAGACTGGCAAGCTCGCGCTGGCCGTCCGATGCGTTGCGGACTACCGGCCCGAATTGGTTGGGATAGATATCGATCGACGGTTCCATGTTGCCAAGAATGTCACGCAGGGCACCTGTGAACTGGCGAATGGCTTCTTGCGACGTGGTGATGTTGTAGAGATTGCACATGTCCTGCCCCTAATGACGTACGCCAGCCTTCTTGCTTTCTCTCAGATAAATGTCGGTCTGTTCGCGCATGGCGTCCGAGAGCGACAAGGCCAGATCGAGGTCTTCCGGATAAATGGCCAGGATCCAACAGGCCGTCAGCTCGGCGATTGCCTGCTTCTGACTGACATCGGATAGGCCGCGCATTTGCTTGCCCATCTTGCTGACGGCCCGGTGTATGGCAGGCCGTTCGCGCTTTACGGTGGCATAAATCTCAGGCTGCTCGGACTCGGTGACGATGACCGACTTCATGGGAGTGTCTCCAATTTGCCGACAGTGAACAAAATGAGAACACCAGAGTCAAGAGCCCCTTGACCAACAGGAATATGTTCCTCATTTCAAGGCATGCCCGAGACCTATGCGCCGAAGCATCGCGACTACCCGCTGTCGAAGCTGAACGACACCATGCGCCTGGTGCGCGTGCGGTGCCGCTACTGCAAGCGGCTGCACAATTATGCGCCTTCCGATCTCATCCAGATATTCGGCGACGTCGACGTCGACTCCTTGGCCTTCCGGATCAAGTGCGAGAACGGCAAGGACCACGGCAGGCTGGAGGTCGAGGCGTTCGTGCCAACAGGACGCGAAGCGGTCGGCTTGCGCATCCGCCGCCTCGTGGCAATCAAGATCAACCGCGTGCCGATCTGGCGCGAAGATCCGGCATAGGGGACAGCGATGGCTTATCCCCAATCCGCGGCGATCGTCTCAGCCTGACGTACAACAAGGTCGACGGCAGCCTTCTGCAGGTCCGGAGGGTAGCCATACCGGGCAAGCAGCTTTCGAACCTCTATACGCATTTTGGCGCGGACGCCTTCCTTCCGCGTCCAGTCAATGGTCGCCGAAGCGCGGATCGTCTGGACGAGCAACTGCGCAAG
Source organism: Mesorhizobium sp. M7A.F.Ca.CA.001.08.2.1 (assembly GCF_003998455.1). Lineage (NCBI taxonomy): Bacteria > Pseudomonadati > Pseudomonadota > Alphaproteobacteria > Hyphomicrobiales > Phyllobacteriaceae > Mesorhizobium > Mesorhizobium sp. M7A.F.Ca.CA.001.08.2.1. The sequence continues at coordinate 2,252 of NZ_RZPW01000720.1, forward strand.
TGTCCGCAGCGTCTCGTGCGCCATCAGTTCCTTTGCCGATCCGTTCTCCGCCAGCGCCTCGTAGAATGCTATCTCTTCTTCGGAGAGGCCCAGTTCGCGGGCGCGCGCGGCGTTCTCTCGGATCTCGTTGGCAAGGTCGATGAGTTCCTCGATAACCTGTACGCTGTCGACGGCGCGGTTATGGTACTTTCTGAGAGTCTCGTCGAGCCGCTCGCTTAATTTGGTAGATTGGACAATGTTAGTCCGTGCGTGCGATCTGATCTCATCAGCAAGCAGTCGCCGAAGGGTTTCGATCGCGAGGTTTTCGTGCCTGCTGCCACGCACCTCGGCTAGGAATTCCTCGGAGAAGATCGAAAGATCGGGCTGCTCAAGGCCAGCAGACTGGAAGACGTCAAGTATCCCATCAGCCATCACCGCGCGCGAAAGGAGTTGGCGGATGTCGCGTTCCACCGTGGCGCGGCTGCGTCCCCCGCCAGACGTGTACTTCACCAGGTTCGCCCTGAGGGCCGCGATCAACGCGATCTCATTCCGCTTCGCCGTGACCCGCTCCTCACCGGCGCTGATCGCATAAGCGACCTCGAGTTTCAGAGCGACGTCGATGAAGGCGTCGCGTTGCTGGGTCGACAGAAGGTGCTCGAGGCACTGCTTGAGAAGCGTAAGGCGCTGAACAGGACTTGCCCCAAAGAAGGAACGCCACGGTGCGCCTTCCAGGAACGCCAATGCGCTTTCAAGATTTGTAAGCGTCTGCCGAACCGCCTCGTCGGCGTCCATCCGCACCTGATCGCGATCGCCCTGGGTGTATTTCGAAAGCGCTGCCTTCAGTTCGGCTCCGATGCCGAGATAGTCAACGACCAAGCCACCTGGCTTATCCCCCCAGACGCGATTTACACGCGCGATGGCCTGCATAAGGC
>NZ_RZPW01000721.1:0-3160 GCF_003998455.1 Mesorhizobium sp. M7A.F.Ca.CA.001.08.2.1
AAGAAGGTCCATGCCACTGGCCGCATCCGTGCCAGCCCGACCCACAAATACGTTGGGACTGGAGGTCGAGTTGAATTCGCTGTTGTCGTAGGGAGACTCATCCAGAAACCAACCTATGCCGCTAGCCGTCAAATCAAAGTCCATCCTCGAACCTACGGTCCGAGCAAGCCATGACGGTGGCAAATCAGCAAGGCCAACTTCTATCCGGTCAAGTGCCTCTTTCCATTCGGAACTCAGATGGTCTGACCACAGATCTTCACCGGCACGCACGATCTCCGATGTGTCTGCGAGAGCCAATGACGAGTCAGCTAGATCTTGACCGCCGCTCAAAGCTGCCGTCAGAGCTGACTGAGTGGCCTGAAACACATCCAATCCGTTAACCTGGAATTTCTCGACCCGATAAACTAATGCGATAGGATTTCCAAAATAATCTACCTCCCATCCGTTCGCTATTTGCTTCCATGTAAGGCGGGTGATATTCGAATAATCCACAATCATATTCAGCGTATCGTTTTCACCAAGTCCACCGTCTACAATAACGGCATGGGAGAAAGGAGTTACCGTGTCCATGATCAGGGTCTCATCCCCCTGACCACCTAGCGAAAAGCTACTCAACTGCGTGAAATGCACAGTGTTATTGCCTTTGAGACCGACGGCGATCGTAAGTGGATCTAGTGTGAGCTCACCCTTATAGATCGTACCGTTCTTGAGAGACTGTGCTAGCCCGGTGTCTTTAAACGGGCTGTCTGGGTCTCTCGCAAATGTGACAAGCTTTATTACGCTGTCCAAATAGTTCTGCTCGTTGTGCTGGCCGCCAAAGAAACTTGGCGGATCGATGACGGGAGCGTCGGTTTGTATGAAGACCTTAGTCCCCAGCTCCCACTTTGGTTCCATTTGATATACTATGCTCGACAGCCCGACATCGTACAATATATCAGAGAGACTTTTTGCCAAATCAGGAAGGGCACTTCTTGGCGAAAATTTGGTTAGATAACTAAGCGACGGAACAGGATCGAGGGTATGATCAAAGATTAGTATCCTTTGATCTTTTGGATTTGTCTCTGCTTCTGCTCCAGGAGAGCCTATGGAAATTCCCCGAACGTCGTACATCGATTCTGGCAAATCGTTGAGAATGTAGTGTACAATAGCCGCACCCAAACTGTGTCCAGCAACTATGACCTTCGTATTAAGGTGATCGTTTAGGTAACTCTTTATACCTTCTATTAACGGTTTAAATTTTGCATAGTGCGTCTTGAAGTTGAGATAATCGTTCAGATCAGCCAACTCATCTGAGCCTCGGACAACGATCGCTAGCGTGTTGCTACCGCCCACATTCCCTGTAAGGACAAAAGCGTTTGCCTCCGGGCCCTCGGGACTCTGCGCGCGAGAAATGGCTTGGTAGTGCCCACCTAAAAATGAAAATTTGATATCCCCATTGCCATAGTCTTCCGGGAGCATGCCAAGTTCAATAGCAGAAACAGCATGCCATCCTCGACCTTGCGCATCGAGAACTGGCCCTAGAGTTCTGGTCAAAAGTTGAACTTGATTGGCCTCGTACGCGAGTGGATCTGGTGGATCTAGTTTACTCCTTTCAGGTCCATAGCTCTCTACGAGAAGCTGCAACATCTCCGTTTCCAGACTTCCCGCAGTTAGACTTACGACTTTCTTCAAATTCTGCGCAAAAACTGCTCTCTCAATGCTCTCGGTGTTGATATCGACTTTTGGATAGCCACTCCCGACAACTGTCGCGATAGTCGTTCGCGTATCGTCCCAAGTCTTCCCGTACGTCACCTTGACGACATAGTCATCCGGTGAGCCCGGGAGCCTTATCGTGTCGACTCCCGCACCTCCATCGAAGGTCTGCGTGAAGTCGAATGAGAGCGAGGAGGGAAGAGTAACGTCATCGTTTCCGCGAAGCCAATCGTATTGGTCAGCGCCCCGCGCAATCGCTTGCGCCTGACTGCCAGTTAAGTTGTTGAAATCAACTCTGTCCCAACTAGGGGTAAAGAGCAGCGAGCCATGCTGCAATGCAATGCCTTTTGGGGTGCCTCCTAAGAAGATTGGCGCATTTGGACTGTCTGGCACAGATGGCCGAGTTATGCCCGACCACACGGCGTAATCGGCTCTCAGGTCAATTAAGCTGTTGACGCCGGTGCGCAATCCGGTGAGCGGATCGAACAGGGTGGCACTCGAAGTCAAATCGTCAATCGCCCAATTGTAGGTCGGCGATCGCGCGCCAACCGGATGCTGCAATGAGGTTTCGACCTGCGCGATAAGCGCCTCCACGTCAAACGCGAGAACGGCGCCGTTGCCGGTGTATGTGCCGTACAGATATTTGCCGTCTGCGGAGAGCGCAACGCTGCTGCCAAAGGCGTAAGGGATCATGCGCGTTGCAGCCACCAGACCCTTCGGGCCGGTCATGTCAGAGTAAAGCCCGAACGGATCACGGATGATACCGATGTTACTGCCGGCCGGCTCACTCGGGTTGGCGTCGGGATCGTGAGAATCGACGCCTTGAACAAATCGGTTGTATCCGTAAACGAACCCATAGCGGAGATCGCCGGTGAACACGACGTCGCTGGCGTTGTTGACGTCAAAGCTGTCAATGTTATCTGGTCCGAATGGCGAATCCAGCGTGATCGAAATATTGCCGTGCAGTTTCCAGGTGCTGCCGTCCTTTTTGAGCATGATCAGCCCGGTGCCGTCCGACGACCGATCGGTCACCGCGATGAGTTCCTCCCCTTCCGGTCCGACAAGCGTCCGGACGGCGAATAATTCCTCAAGGCCCGGCGCGCTAAACTCGGTGGAATGTACTTGCGAGAAGATCGGCCCGACCGCACCGGCTGTCGCGACGAGGGCATTCACGTCGGGCAGGTCCACAATAATCAGCTTGCCGGGTGCCGTTGCAGTGCTGGTGCCTGTGAGAAACCGGTTAGGCGCGGCGACGACGAGTTGGCGCCCATCCGGCGTGAGCTGCAAGTCGCGCAGGCCGAAGTGTTGGGGCACGCTGCTGCTCATATCGGTGACGTCTTTCACGACAATGGTGCCGACATGCTTGTTGTAGGTGCCAGACGTCGGGTCCACATCGATGACGTAGATCGCACCACTATTCATGTCACTCACGTAGGCCCATCTATCCGAAGCATCGATAGCGATGTCC
>NZ_RZPW01000722.1:0-3160 GCF_003998455.1 Mesorhizobium sp. M7A.F.Ca.CA.001.08.2.1
GGGCTGACTGCAAGGAATTGGCCGCCGGCCTTGGCCCGCACCTCGCTAAGGCGATTGGCGGGATCGAGAACATCGACTTTCCATCCGGTTCGATGTTCTGGGCACGCTCAAAGGCCCTCAAGCCGCTTCTCGACCTCAATCTCGTTGCAACTGATTTTCCCGAGGAAAATGGGCAGCTTTCGCTTACAAACGCGCATGCCATAGAGCGCTTGTTTTTCATTTCCTGCGAACTGGCCGGATTGAAATGGTTGAAAATAGCTCTTCCGCAATGGCATGCCGCAAGCGATCAACTCCAGTCCGCATCGTCTCCCTGGATTGTCCGGCGGTTCGTGGACAAGCGGAACGTCAACTTGCTTCCTGGTGGGAACTAGCTAGGGCTGGACCAGACAACCTCTCCGGAAACGATTGTGGAAGAGGGATCGTGGAAGAGAGATTGAAATTGCCCGCTCTCTTAATGGTCTTTAGACGAATGAACCCATGAACGATATTTTCCGCCACACGCTAGTCCATCCGATGGAGAGAGAAACTCGCCCCTTGCCGTTCGGCAAGAAGGACGCTCAATGGAACCCGGAGATGGTGGTGACATGCCGCCGGCTGATTGCCGCCTACAAGGCGACGATACTGCAGGAGAGCCGGCTCAAGCAAATCACCGACGATGACCTCTGGTCGGCATTGATGCGTGACAACCTTGGTCAGATGATCAGCTTCATCGAGGCCGAAGATGCCGAGCAATTGTCACGCTATCTGGTTGATTTCGGCAAGGAATACACCTGGTTCGGCGGAATTACGACGGGGATCGACGGCTATACGTATTGGGATCGCGACGAGCAGTTTGTTGCATACAGCTACTTCGACAAATTGCTGTGCCTGGGCGAGGCGCTCGGCGTCCTGTCGGTGGAAAGCCCCGAACAGGGGACGGACGGGAAATGGGGCAAGAACGGTCTCCGGAACCCAGACGAAATCGTGGACGCCTTAGAAGCACAGCTCGGCATCCGCATCATCCCGCCGCAGGGACCGGTTCATGTCGCCGGTCTGAAAATCAGGGGTGGCCTGCTCCACTACAGGCACATCAACGCACTCTATCTGGCAACCCGGATCCGGGATATTGCCGCACCCGAAGATCGGATTTGTGAATTTGGCGGAGGGCTCGGGCTTGCTGCATTTTACCTGAACCGGATGGGCCGCAAGGATGTTACGATCTTCGACCTTCCAATTGTGAACGTCCTGTCGGGTTACTTCCTGATCGGAACCCTCGGTCAGGAAGCCGTCTGCCTTGAAGGCGAGGAATCGCGCAACGAAGCCATCAAACTGAGAGCGAACTGGAATTGCTCCAGTGAAGTGGACCGCACCTTTCGGGTCACCGCCAACCAGGACTCATTTCCCGAAATCAATCGCCGCATCTTTGACGAGTATGTGCAACAGATAAAGCGCATCACTTCGGGCTTCTTCCTCAGCATCAATCACGAGGGTGAGCAACTCATCGCTGGCGGCGCGAGGCTTCTTCACGTTTCAAAGCTGCTGAGTGCCGATCGGAGCTTTGCTCGCACCTACAGGAGCCCCTACTGGCTCCGTAGGGGCTATGTGGAAGAACTGTATCGGATTGATAGCGGCATATCAGTGGGCGCGGCGGACTAGCCTTGCCTGCCGGGATCCTAGCTCGGTATCGATGCGGCGGATTGGGCGACCATCCAATCGACCGATCGCAAGTCTCGGTCGCAAGTCTCCAGCCGCGGAACAAACCGGCACGCCAGCGAGTTTCTCTCCGACGAAAACTTGAGGGAAAGCCATGTCCAGATTTCTGCTGGCGACAAGCGTCGCCGTTCTTCTCGCCGGCGCGCCGGCCTTGGCCGCGGACGACAAGCCGCTGCCGCCGCCCAATGCCAAGAAGCTGTCGGAGATCATCGCCAAGGTCGAGCAGCGCGACGGCTTTCGCTATGTGGACGAGGTCGACTGGGACAGCGGCGCCTACACCGTCACCTATTACACGGCGGACAAGGCGAAGGTCGAAATCACCTACGATCCTGTGACGGCGGAGCCGAAATAAGGTTCGCCGCATCAAATTAGCCAGCCTTTCCCGGCGCCGGCGCCGCCCCTCACCTGCCTGCCGGCATCCTCTCCCCGTATAGTGACGGGGAGAGGGACGCTGTCATCGCCCATTTCGCCAATCGCCAGCGTTGCAAGGATGGCGCCGGCGTTGCGGCCAGCCCCTTTCTCCCCGTCACTATACTGTTTGGACCGGGGACATCGCGAACAGGTGTGCGAGGACATCGCGAACAGTTTGGCGTGCTCTGCGCCGGGAGGTTCGCGCTGCCATTTGGGGACACCAGCGTGATGGATGGGAAGTTGGAGTTTGTGCGTCTTGCCGTGCAGGAAGGCAGCAATGTCAGTGCGCTTTGTCGTCGTTTCGGGATCGGCCGAACCTGTGGTCACAAGTTGATTGCGCGGTATCGCGCCCATGGCGAGGCCGGGCTTGCGGAGCAATCGCGTCGCCCCACGACGAGCCCGGGGCGCAGCCCGGATGCAGTGGAGGCGGCGGTTCTTGGCATGCGCCAGACGCACCCGGCCTGGGGCGGTCGCAAGATCGCCAAGGTCCTGCGGCGCGAGGGAATCGGTTCGCCTGCGCCCTCGACAGTGACCGGGATCCTGCACCGCAACGGTGTCGAACTGGGCTTGCTGGGAGGCGGAGCCAAGCCGTTCGGGCGCTTCGAGCATGCCGCCCCCAACGATCTGTGGCAGATGGACTTCAAGGGCCATGTCGCATTGCGGCAGGGCGGCCGGTTGCATCCACTGACCGCGCTCGACGACCATTCGCGCTTCTCCGTCGTGCTGCAGGCTTGCATCAACGAGACCGGCGAAACGGTCAAAACCCATCTGATTGCCGCCTTTCGCCGCTATGGACTGCCGCAGCGCATGGCTTTCGACAACGGTCCGCCATGGGGAGATGGCGGACGAAGCAACTTCACACGCTTCACCGTCTGGCTGATCGAGCATGGCGTCGCCGTCTCTCATTCCAGGCCCCTGCATCCGCAGACGCTGGGCAAGGAGGAGCGCTTCCACCGTTCGCTCAAGGCCGAAGCGATGGCCGGACCTGCTTTCGAAAATCTCGAGCGCGCGCAAAAAGCCTTCGACGCCTGGCGCGACCTCTACAACGCCGAAAGAC
>NZ_RZPW01000723.1:0-3147 GCF_003998455.1 Mesorhizobium sp. M7A.F.Ca.CA.001.08.2.1
GCATAGGCGGGCTGATCGAACCGCACGCGCTCGGTGTCGGCTATGACAACATCACCGACATGCTGGATGGCCGCACCGTCGCGACGGCGGCACTCCTGCTGCTGGTGGTCAAGGCGATCATCTGGTCGGTAGCGCTCGGCTCGGGAACGTCGGGAGGTGTGCTGGCGCCGCTGTTGATCATGGGCGGGGCTATGGGCGCTGTGCTCGCCGGCGTTCTGCCTGCCGCGGATCCGGGTTTCTGGGCGCTGCTGGCAATGGCCGCCACCATGGGCGGCACGATGCGCGCGCCGCTGACCGCCACGTTCTTCGCCGTCGAACTGACCGGCAACACACATATGCTGGTGCCGCTGATTGCCGCCTGCGCCGCGGCGCATGCCGTGACCGTGCTTCTGATGAAGCGTTCGATCCTGACCGAAAAGATCGCCAGAAGGGGACACCATCTGGTTCGCGAATACCGTGTCGACCCTTTCGCCCTGACCAGGGTGCGCGAGGTGATGACGTCGCAGGTCGAAAGCGTGCCGGCGACGATGACGCTGCATGGCGCAGCAGCCTTCCTGACGGCGCCGGAAACACGGCATCCGAGTTTCCCGGTGGTCGACGAGAACGGTCAGGTGCTGGGCCTCATCGATCCGCCGGCGATATTGCGCTGGAGACGCGCCGGCACGCACCGCACCACCACGCTTGGCGCGTTGCTGGCCGGCAGCAAGGTGACGCTGGCCTATCCGGACGAATATCTCGAAGGCCTCTCCGACAAGCTGCTGATGGCCAACGTCTCCCATCTGCCCGTCGTCACTCGCGAAGGCTCGTTGCTGGTCGGCTATGTCGGCTGGAAGGATCTGATGCGCGTGCGGTCCAGGAAACAGGCCGAGGAGCGCGAGCGTTCGACCTTGCTTGGCTTTGGCACCAGACGCAGGAAAAAGGACGACGCGGTCGAAAGCCTTTAGATACTCTCTCCTCGCTTCGCCCACTCCAGCACATGGAGCCTCAACGCCGAGGACAGGTTGGTGTCGCGGGGCCGCGTCTCGTCGACTTCGGCGACAAGAGCAGCGAGCGTCAGCTCCCTGGTCGCCGCGATCGCGACGAGGTCGTCATAGAAGGGCTTTTCAAGCGAGTAGCTGGTGCGGTGGCCGCGAATGGTCACCGAACGCTTTTCGACCGGGCTCATTGACGGCCGGGGTCGCCGGGCTTTTCACGACGATGCCCGGCAACGAATTTTTCGCTCTTGTCGGCGGCGACGCGATCGCGTTCCTTTTCGGCCTTGGAGCGGCCGTGCAGCGCGCGGTTCTGTTCGGCGGCGCGCAGCTTTTCGTCCCGCGCCTTTTGCTTGCGGGCCTGGCGGAGATTGACGATTTCGGCCACGGCGTAAGTCGCCGGCCTATTTCTTGCGGAAGGCGTCGAGCGAGACCACTTCGGCGCCCTTGGTGGCGGCGTCCGCGGCCGCGGGCTTCTTCTCCGCCTCCGCGGCGGCCTTCTTCTCGGCCTTCGGCTTTTTCTCGGAGACGATGGTCAACGGCTCCGGAGTTGGCGCAGCCGGTTCATCGGCTGCCGCACCATCCGTCTTGACGTCGAATTCGAGTTCGAAATTGACCGAGGGATCATAGAAGCCGCGCACGGCCGAGAACGGGATTTCGAGTTTTTCCGGCACATCGGAGAAGGACAGGCCAACCTCGAAGCCGGTATCGGTCACCTTCAGGTCCCAATACTGGAACTGAATGACGATGGTCATCTGCTCGGGATAGCGCTCGCGCAGCCGCGAGGACACGCGTACGCCCGGCGCGCCGGTCAGGAAGGTGATGAAGAAGTGGTGGTTGCCGGGGAGGCCGGTGCGCGCGACCTCGGCCAGGACCTTGCGCATGACGCCGCGCAACGCCTCCTGGGCCAGAATGTCGTAGCGGATGTGGTCGTCGGCCATGTGGCGGTCGGGTTCCGTTGAATCGTCCGCATAGCTGTAATCAAGCTTGAGCGCGGCGTAAACCGCATATAGATCACCCTCGCGCGGAAGCGAAGACTATTGCCAGCGATTTGATCGCTCAGGCGCTGGCGAGCGCGCTTTGCTTTTCGGACGATGCCGCGGAGCGGCGCTTGCCGAAGGCGCGCAGGAAGGTGCGCACGCCATTGGTCGCGGATTGCAGCACCTCGTCCTCGCGCGGCGAGCCGCCAAGCATGAAGGTGGTCTGCAGTTCGGCATTGACGAGGCCAAGGAACTGGCGTGCCGCCACGTCCGGGTCCTCGATCGTGAGATAGCCGCCATAGGCGAGGCGGGCGAAGCGGGCGGCGATTGCCGGCCATGTCCTGCCCGGTCCCTGTTCGCGCCATTCGGCAAACAGTTCGGGATAGCGCTCGCCTTCGGTCTGGATCAGCTTGCGCAGGAATTTTCCATCGCGGTTGCAGATGCAATTCTGATTCAAACGCACCGCAAAGCCGATCAGGTCGGCTTCGAGATCCCCCGGCTGATCGGGGAAGGTGGCAATGGTGGCGAAGATTCCGGCATTGCAACGTTCGGTCAGATCACGGACCACAGCGACGAACAGTTTTTCCTTGTCGCCGTGATGGTTGTAGATGGTCTGGCGCGAGACGCCGGCTTCGGCGGCGATCAGGTCGATATTGGCGCCGGCGAAACCTTCGCGGCAAAACACGGTGGCGGCGGAGTCGACGATCGACAGGCGCTTGGCCTCATGACCGCGTGGCGGGAAAATGTCAGGAGAAACGTGCAGCTTCATAAAAAACTATATAGAGGCGATTGACGATTTAGACAAGAGTGTCTAAATTTGTGGACACAAGGTAAAGAGATTTCGCATGAGAGACGAACAGAACTCGCTCTCGAGGTGTCGGAATCTCACGGGATGGAACGTCCTAGGTTAGACGTCGCCTGGCGGCGGCAACCAGATTTGAAAGAAGCCTCTATCATGAGTCCCAAATTCCTCCGCATCGCGGTCGTGCTCGGCTTGTTGTCCGCCATCGGCCCGTTCGCCATCGACATGTATCTGCCCGCGCTGCCGTCGATCGGCGCCGATCTGCATGCCGGCACCGCTGCCGTGCAGATGAGCCTGTTGATCTTCTTCCTGTCGATGGGCTTTGGCCAGATCGTCGTCGGGCCGATCTCCGACATGGTCGGCCGCAAGCTGCCGCTCTACGGCGGCCTTGCGC
>NZ_RZPW01000724.1:0-3144 GCF_003998455.1 Mesorhizobium sp. M7A.F.Ca.CA.001.08.2.1
CGCGGCGAGGGCGGCGTGCTGTCGCTGATGGCCCTGGCGCGCGGCAGTTTCCCCAAGCGCTCGGCGCTGATGCTCGGCATCGGCATCGTCGGAGCATCGCTTTTCTTCGGCGACGCCGTCATCACGCCGGCGATTTCGGTGCTGTCGGCGGTCGAAGGCATGAACGTCGTCACGCCGACCTTCCAGCCTTATGTCGTGCCGCTGACACTGGTCATTCTCGCCATGGTGTTCGCGGTGCAACGTTTCGGCACGGGCGGCGTGGGATTGGTCTTCGGTCCCGTGACCGCGGTATGGTTCCTGGCGATCGGCCTTTCCGGTCTCAATCACATAGTCGCCGATCCGGAAATCCTGTGGGCGATCAGCCCGCACTACATCGTCGCCTTCCTGATCAATTCGCCCGACGTCGCCTTCGTCACCATCGGCGCCATCTTCCTCGCCGTCACCGGCGCCGAAGCGCTCTATGCCGATCTTGGCCATTTCGGCCGCAAGCCGATCGTGCTCGCCTGGCTGTGGGTCGTGTTTCCGTGCCTGCTGCTCAATTATGCCGGGCAGGGCGCTTTCGTGCTGGCCAAGAACGGCGTCGTCGGCCATCCGTTCTTCGAAATGAATGAAGGCTGGACGCTGATCCCGATGGTCGTGCTGGCGACCGCCGCCACGGTCATCGCCAGCCAGGCGGTGATCTCGGGCGCCTTCTCGTTGACCAGGCAGGCGGTGCAGCTCAACATGCTGCCGCGCCTGGAAATTCTGCATACGTCGGAGAAACAGTCCGGCCAGATCTACATGCCGCGCGTCAACCTGCTGCTGGCGCTGGTGGTGATGATGCTGGTGGTGGGCTTCGGCGAGTCCAGCAGGCTGGCATCGGCCTACGGCATCTCGGTGACCGGCAACATGCTGGTGACCACGGTGCTGTTGTTTGTGGTCATGACGCGGATCTGGAAATGGAAGCTGTGGCTGGCGGTCTCGCTGACGGCGCTGTTCGGCTTCATCGATATCGGCTTCTTTGCCTCCAACATCGTCAAGGTGTTCGAGGGCGGCTGGGCCTCGCTGGCCGTGGCCTTCACCGTCGTGCTGGCCATGTGGACCTGGGTGCGCGGCAGCCGCTATCTGTTCGACAAGACCCGGCGCAACGAGATCCCGCTCGATTTCCTTGCCGGCAATTTGTTGAAGAAGAAGCCGCAGCTGGTCTCCGGCACCGCCGTGTTCCTGACCAGCGATCCGCTCAGCGCGCCAACCGCGCTGATGCACAGCCTGAAGCACTACAAGGTGCTGCATGAGCAGAACGTCATCCTTTCGGTGGTGACCGCGCCGCAGCCGGTGGTGCCCGACAGCGACCGGGTCAAGATGGAGACGGTCAACGAGCTGTTCATGCGGGTAACGCTGACCTTCGGCTACATGGAACAGCCCAACATCCCGCGCGCGCTGGCGATCTGCCGCAAGCAGGGCTGGAAGTTCGACATCATGACGACTTCGTTCTTCCTGTCGCGGCGTTCGCTCAAGGCCTCGCCCAATTCCGGCATGCCGGTGTGGCAGGACCGGCTGTTCATCGGCCTGGCGCGCACTGCGGCCGACGCGACGGAGTATTTCCAGATCCCGACCGGGCGCGTGGTGGAGATCGGCACTCAGGTGGCCATCTAGGACATGCCGATATTCAGGTGAGGCCGGCCTGCGAACGGCAGGTTCCTGCGCTTCCGGTACTCACGGACCAAGTGTCCGCTCCGTTCCGGTTCTCGGAACCCACATTCTCGGTCCAGCCTGACCTGAATCTCGACATGTCCTGGCGAATGAGCTGTGTCTTGCGGCACAGTCCATGTCACTCCGCTTCAACCGGCCAGCGCGGCCTTGTTCGCCTCGAGGAACTGCTTCAGCGTTCTTGGCTTGCGGCCGGAAAGCGTCTCGACCGAGTCCGTCACCATGGCGATGCGGCCGGAGCGCGTGTTGACGTCGAAGGACACGATGACTTCAGCAAAATCCTCGGGAACGCCTGATGCCTTTACCCCTTCGGTGAGCGCTTCATCCGGAACCTGCACGACATCGAGCGACTTGCCGGTGACCTCGCTTACCAGGGCGGCAATCTCTGCCGTGGTGTAGGCGTGCGGACCGGTCAAGGTGTAGGTCTTGCTTTCGTTTGAAGCGCCAGCGAGGCTGGCGGCGATCGCCGCTGCCATGTCGTCGCGCGCACCGTGGGCAATGCGCCCGTCGCCGGCCGACGTGTACCATTTTCCCGAGGCGATCGCGTGCGGCAGGGCCATGAACAGGTTCTCCTGGTACCAGCCGTTGCGGAAGATCGTGTAGGGGATGCCGCTCGCCTTGATCGCCTGCTCGGTGCTGTAGTGGTCATCTGCAAACAGGACCGGCGATACCGGCTCCGGATTGGGCATCGAGGTGTAGAGCAGATGCGAAATGCCGGCATTTTTGGCCGCGGCGACGGCATTTTCGTGCTGCTTCAGGCGCCTGCCGCTTTTGAGATCGAGATCGCCGGTCGAAATGATCAGCACCTTGTCGGCGCCTTTGAATGCGGTTTCCAGCGACGCCGCGTCGTTGAAGTCGGCGGCCCTGACAACGACGCCGCGCAACGCCAGATCGGCCACGCTTTCCGGATTGCGTGTGGCGGCGATGATGTTTGCCGGTGGAACTTTGTGCTTGTCGAGGAGATATTGGATGACGCCGCGGCCGAGCTGGCCGGAAGCGCCGGTGACGAGAAGGGTTTCGGTCATGGAAGGTCCTGACATTGCGCCGCTAAGGCGGTTCGAGTGGCAGTCTCAAAAAGAGACCAGCACTAAAATAGGAATTGACCTGGTGCCGTAAAGAAGGCAGTTTTTCGGGAGGTAGGCACACGCAGGGAACCAGCCATGGACGGCAAGGTCATCAATCTGAAATCGAAGTTGGAGGTCTACAAGGCCATCTCGGGCGGCGGCAATATTGCCAATTGTCCGGTTCGCGAGGTCATTCAAGGGGTGAGCGGCAAATGGAGATCGCTGTTGATGATGGCGCTGGCTGAAAAACCCTATCGCTTCGGCGAGTTGCGGCGCCTTGTGCCCGACATTTCGCAACGCATGCTGACGCAGACGCTGTACGATCTTCAGCGCGATGGCTATGTGCATCGTGAGGTGTTCCCGACCAAACCACCAAGCGTCGAATACAGCT
>NZ_RZPW01000725.1:0-3138 GCF_003998455.1 Mesorhizobium sp. M7A.F.Ca.CA.001.08.2.1
GCGGCTCCCGCCGCTCCCGCAGACAATGGCGGCAAGGGCCTGAGCATGGCCGAATGCAGCACCAAGTATCAGGCCGCCAAGACGGCCAACACGCTGAACGGCATGAAGTGGAACGACTTCCGCAAGACCGAGTGCGGCGCAGCCGCCTCGGATGACGACACCGTGCCGGCCGCCGACGAGGCGAGCTACACCAAGGAGCCGGCGAAGCCGACGACGGCTGCGCCCAAGGGCGTCACCTTCCCGTCCGCGATCTCGCCGAAATATACCAGCGAGACCCCCGGAAAGGGCCGTATGCACACCTGCCTCGACCAGTACTATGCCCTCAAGGACGCCAATTCGCTTGGCGGCCTGAAGTGGATCCAGAAGGGCGGCGGCTTCTACAGCCTGTGCAACGCCAAGCTGAAGAGCTGATCGCTTAGCCATAGTCTCCAAACAAAGGCCCGCGCATCGCAAGATGCGCGGGCCTTTTTTGTTGCGCGAAGACGCACACTGCCTTGCTCGCATCTGCACGTCGCCGGGCTGCCGGCATCATCAATTCGCCTACACTGCCCACCGCCAAGCTCATCGGAAGTCCGTAAAGATTCTGGTTGAACATATAGAGAACAAACCATATACAAAAAGACGTCAAACTTATTATCAACCAGGAGGGTCTTATGCACGGTTTGAAATTGGCGGTATTGGCTGCGACCGCATTTGTCGCTTGGAGCGTCGCCCCCGCAAGCGCACTGACGATGAAGGAATGCGGCGAGACCTATCGAACAGCCAAGGAAGGCGGCACTCTGAACGGCATGGACTGGACGGCTTTTCGCAAGGAGAAGTGCGCGACATCAGCAGCGGACAGTGTCAGCGAGGATACGGTCAAAACCGAGCCGCAGACGAAAAAAGAAACCAACGCGGCGGTCGCCCCCACTGTAGCGCCCGCGGGCGTGACATTTCCGACCACGCTGGCCGCCGAGTTCAAGACCGAAAAGCCCGCGAAGGCGCGCATGAAGACCTGTCTCCAAGGCTACCATGGCAACAAGGACGCGGGCACGTTGAACGGCCTTCGCTGGATCCAGAAGGGCGGCGGTTATTACAGCCTGTGCAATGCCAAGCTGAAGAGCTGAGCGACAAGACATCTGAAGAAGAGAAGGCCTGCGAACCGCAGGGTTCGCGGGCCTTTTTGTTGCCTTCGAGGGCACGCCAGCGGCGACGTTGCCAATCTCCCCCTTGTGGGGGAGATTGGCTATCACCTAGGCTTTCGCCAATCGTCACCGTCGCAGATGCGAGGTCGCGGACAACTCCTCCCCAACGCCAAAAACAAAGAACGCCGCGGAGCAAGCCGCGGCGTTCGATGAAATCGGTGGCCGAACTCAGCTCGACGGCTGTGGTTCCATACCGCCTTCGGGCTCAGGACCCTTCTTGCGGCGGCCGCCGGACTTCGGCACGGCCGAGCCACGACTTGGCGGCGTATCGTCGCCGAGGTCGCGTGCGGGCTTGTGGCCGGCGATCAACTGCTTGATCTCCTCGCCGGACAGCGTCTCGTATTCCAGCAGGCCCTGAGCCAGCGCGATCCATTCCTTCTTCTTCTTGGTCAGGATGGACTTCGCCGACGAATAGGCCTCATCGATCAGGCGGCGCACTTCGGCGTCGATGATCTGCGCCGTTTCTTCCGAGACGTTCTGCGTGCGCGCCACCGAATGGCCAAGGAACACTTCTTCCTGGTTGTCGCCATAGGCGACATGGCCGAGCTTGTCGGAAAAGCCCCAGCGCGTGACCATGGCACGCGCCAGCTTGGTCGCCTGCTCGATATCCGAAGAAGCTCCGGAGGTGATGTTCTCCTTGCCGAACTTGAACTCCTCGGCGACACGGCCGCCCATCATGATGGCGAGCCGCGAGATCATGTATTTGTAGCTCATCGAATAGCGGTCGCCTTCGGGCAACTGCATGACCATGCCGAGCGCACGGCCGCGCGGGATGATGGTGGCCTTGTGCAGCGGATCGGCCGACGGCACGTTGAGCGCGAGGATGGCGTGGCCGGCCTCATGGTAGGCGGTCAGCTCCTTCTCGGCCTGCGTCATGGCCGACGAGCGGCGCTCGGCGCCCATCATGATCTTGTCCTTGGCGTCCTCGAATTCAGCCATGGTGACGAGGCGCTTGTTGCGTCGTGCCGCCATCAGCGCGGATTCGTTGACGAGGTTCATCAGGTCGGCGCCGGAGAAGCCAGGCGTGCCGCGCGCGATCACCTTGAGGTCGACATTGGGCGCCAGCGGCACGTTGCGCACATGCACCTTGAGGATCTTCTCGCGGCCGACGATGTCAGGGTTCGGCACCACGACCTGGCGGTCGAAGCGGCCTGGCCGGAGCAGCGCCGGATCGAGCACGTCGGGCCGGTTGGTGGCTGCGATCAGGATGATGCTTTCGTTGGATTCGAAGCCGTCCATCTCGACCAGCAGCTGGTTCAGCGTCTGCTCGCGTTCGTCATTGCCGCCGCCGAGTCCGGCGCCGCGATGACGGCCGACTGCATCGATTTCGTCGATGAAGATGATGCAGGGCGCGTTCTTCTTGGCCTGATCGAACATGTCGCGGACGCGGCTTGCACCGACGCCGACGAACATCTCGACGAAGTCAGAACCGGAAATGGTGAAGAACGGCACATTGGCTTCGCCGGCAACCGAGCGCGCGAGCAGCGTCTTGCCGGTTCCCGGAGGGCCGACGAGCAGCACGCCGCGCGGAATCTTGCCGCCGAGCCGCTGGAACTTCTGCGGATCGCGCAGGAACTCGACGATCTCTTCCAGATCTTCCTTGGCTTCGTCGACGCCGGCAACGTCCTGGAAAGTGACGCGGCCATGCGCTTCGGTGAGCAGCTTGGCCTTCGATTTGCCGAAGCCCATCGCGCGGCCGGA
This sequence comes from Mesorhizobium sp. M7A.F.Ca.CA.001.08.2.1, assembly GCF_003998455.1. Taxonomy (NCBI): domain Bacteria; kingdom Pseudomonadati; phylum Pseudomonadota; class Alphaproteobacteria; order Hyphomicrobiales; family Phyllobacteriaceae; genus Mesorhizobium; species Mesorhizobium sp. M7A.F.Ca.CA.001.08.2.1. Next base: position 2,886 of record NZ_RZPW01000725.1, read on the forward strand.
GCCGGACTGCATCTGGCGCATGAAGAATATCCAGACGCCGAGGATGAGGATCATCGGCAGCCAGGAGATCAAATAGCCGAACAGCGAATTGGAACCGTCCGTTTCAGGCCGTGCATTGATGGTGACGTTCTTGTCCTGCAGCCGCGAGACCAGCGAAGGATCGCCGGGCGAATAGGTCTGGAAACCGCTGGAATTGTCGGTGTAGGTGCCGCTGATACGAGCGCCAGCAATGGTCACCGTCTTGACCCGCCCC
>NZ_RZPW01000726.1:0-3127 GCF_003998455.1 Mesorhizobium sp. M7A.F.Ca.CA.001.08.2.1
GCGCGGCAAGGACCGTACTGGCGCCAAGCCCCGCCAGCATCAGCAGGCGCTCGCGCCCATGCGCCCAGCCGCCCGCCGCTGCCAACGCGCCGACGAGATAACCGAGATAATTGGCCGACGCGATCCAACCGGCATCGGCAGGCGACAGATGCAATTCCTGCATCATGCCGGGCAGGATCGGCGTGTAGACGAAACGGCCGATGCCCATGGCAACCGCCATGGCAATCATGCCGGCGAAGGCGAAACGCAGCGCTGTCGAGGTGGCTGATGTCATTGCACTGCACAATAAGTGCAGGGGTCGCTGAAACAATCGCCATCTGTTGGGCCAGCGCGTGCGCGACGTGGTGCTCGCCTCGACTTTCCTCAAGCCGGAACGCTTGGCGCCTGCTCAGCAGCGGCCGCCGGCGTGCAATGGGGCCGTCTCGTGCACTGTCCGCCGTGCCGTCAGCCTGAACGGCACATCGCCCAGTTCGCGTTCCGACATGGTGTTCAGCACCGGATGCGAAAGCGGATCGGTCAGCCATCTCTGCGTTTCGCCGTCCGGGTGCGGCTCATACGGCGTACTCGCAGCGAAAAAGACCTTCAGCGACGACGACAAGATCCTCAGCATTTCCGGCTCCACAGGTCTGTCTCTTCCGATAAAATCCGCCGTTACGACATGCCTTTCAATTGAGATTTCAGCCGGATCAGTTTAGAAAAACTCAATGGCCATGCTCAACCGCGTCCACCTCAACGGCCTGCGCGCCGTCGAAACCGTTGCCCGTCTCGGATCGCTGGCGGCGGCCGCCGGTGAGCTCAACGTTTCCGTCAGCGCCGTCAGCCAGCAGATAAGCCGTACCGAAAAACAGCTCGGCCAGGCGCTGTTCGAGCGAACGGCGAGCGGTCTGGTGCTGACCGAATTCGGCGCCGTCTTCGCGGCCCGCCTTGGTGCTGGATTTCGTGAGCTTTCCCAGGCCGTGGCGCTGGCCGACGAGGCTACGCAATGCACATTGGTGGTTTCGGTGGCGCCGGCCTTTGCCTCGAAGTGGCTGTTGCCCAGACTATCTCGCCACTTCGACCGGCATCCCAACGTGCTGCTGCGCATCGACGCTTCGGTGCGGCTGGCCAATCTCGATCACTCAGACATCGACATCGCCATCCGGCTTGGCGATGGCAAATGGCCGGGCGGGCGCACGGAACTGCTCTTGGCGCAGGAAGTCTTCCCGGTCTGCGCGCCGGCGATTGCCCAAAAACTGAAGTCGATCGAGGACCTTGCCCAGACCTGCGCGATCACCGACGAGCGAGCAATGATCAACTGGGAAAGCTGGTTCGAGACGGCCGGCGTCCCACCTGTCAGCTTCCTCAAGGGTGCGCGTTTCACCGACCCGATGCTGTGCCTGGAATCGGCGATTGCCGGCCACGGCGTGATGCTGGGCTGGCAATTGCTCGCCGCGGATGCGCTGGCCGACGGGCGGCTGGTGGCGCCTTTCGGTATCCGCGCCCAGAGCGGGCTCGGCTATTGGCTGGTGACCTCGTCCGTCAAGGCGGAAAGCCGCAAGGTCCGGGATTTCAAGGTCTGGATCAGGGAAGAGATCGAAGCAACCATGGCGCGGTTCGGGTCCGCAAACCCAAAACCCGCCGGCGCGATCGCGGTGGAAAGCGCCGCGCCGCCGCTCTATGGTAGGTCGGACATCAAACTACGACAGGCAGGATCATGACCACACATTCGCGCGGCGTTTCCGCATCAATCGACCCGGTGAAGCTCGACAGGCTGGCGGAAGTCGCCATCAAGGTCGGGCTGCAATTGCAGCCAGGGCAGGATCTGGTGCTGACGTCATCGATCGCGGCACTGCCGCTAACCAGGCGGATCGTCGAGCATGCCTACAAGGCCGGCGCCGGCCTGGTGACGCCGATCTTCAACGATGACGAGATGACGCTGGCGCGCTACCGCTTCGGCGCCGATGCGAGCTTCGACCGCGCCGCCGGCTGGCTCTATGAAGGCATGGCGAAAGCCTTTTCCAACAATGCGGCCAGGCTTGCCGTGCGCGGCGAGGATCCGTCGCTGCTCTCCGCACAGGATCCGGCGAAAGTGGCGCGCGCCAACAAGGCCAATTCGATGGCTTATCAGCCGGCGCTGGAAAAGATCACCGGCTTCGACATCAACTGGAACATCGTCGCCTATCCGGACCTCGCCTGGGCCAAACAGGTCTTCCCCGGCGATGCCGACGATGTTGCGGTCGTGAAACTCGCCGATGCCATCTTCGCCGCGTCGCGGGTCGATGTGGAGGATCCGATCGGCAACTGGAGGGCGCACAACGCGGCGCTGCGCAGCCGCACCGAATGGCTCAACCGCCATAATTTCCATGCGCTGCACTTCACCGGACCGGGCACCGACCTGACGGTTGGACTGGCGGACGGCCATGAATGGATGGGCGGCGCCTCGACCGCCAAGAACGGCATCACCTGCAACCCCAACATCCCGACCGAAGAGGTCTTCACCACGCCGCATGCAAGGCGGGTCGAAGGCCATGTCTCCTCGACCAAGCCGCTGTCCTACCAGGGCACGCTGATCGACGACATTTCGGTGCGTTTCGAAGAAGGCAGGATCGTCGAGGCCAAGGCATCGAAGGGCGAGGACGTGCTGAAGAAAGTGCTCGACACCGACGAGGGCGCGCGCCGTCTCGGCGAGGTGGCGCTGGTGCCGCATTCCTCGCCGATCTCGGCCAGCGGCCTGTTGTTCTTCAACACGCTGTTCGACGAGAACGCCGCCTGCCACATCGCGCTCGGCCAATGCTATTCGAAGTGCTTCGTCGACGGCGCCTCGCTCAGCCAGGACGAGATCGCCGCGCGCGGCGGCAACAAGAGCTTCATCCACATCGACTGGATGATCGGCTCGGACAAGATCGACATCGATGGCGTCCACAAGGACGGCGCCCGCGTGCCTGTCATGCGCAAGGGCGAGTGGGCCTGAGGGTTCCAGCCGAGAGGTGTGATGGCCTTCAACATCGCGGTCAAGCGTATCTACGAGCCGCCCGCTGCCGAGGACGGGCAGCGGGCGGCTCGTAGATACGCTTGACCGCGATGTTGAAGGCCATCACACCTCTCGGCTGGAACCCTCAGGCCCACTCGCCCTTGCGCATGACAGGCA
>NZ_RZPW01000727.1:0-3112 GCF_003998455.1 Mesorhizobium sp. M7A.F.Ca.CA.001.08.2.1
ACGCGCTGGCGGAAAGGCTCGGGCGGGAACTCTACGCGCTGCGCGAAAAGACGGCGATGACGATGCTGAGTGCTGCCGACGGCATCGATCGGGCGCTGGCCGTGCGCACAGAAAATTCGGGCAAGCCGGTGGTCATCGCCGATATCTGGGACAATCCCGGCGGCGGTGTGCCCGGCGACGGCACCTTCGTGCTGCGCCAGATGCTGGTGCGTGGCCTGGACAGGTTCGCCGTCGCGACCATCTGGGATCCGATCGCGGTCACCTTCTGCCTGGCGGCAGGCGAGGGCGCAGTCATCGACCTGCGCTTCGGCGGCAAGGCCGGGCCGCAAGCCGGCGAGCCGATCGATGCGCGCGTGCGCGTGCTGAAGGCGGTTGCGGAGGGCTGGCAGAGTTTCGGGCCAAGCCGGGTGACGCTTGGGCCGACGGCGCTGGTCCGCCTCGAAGGCACCGAGGTCGACATCATCCTCAACACCAACCGCACGCAGACCTTCGAGCCGGATATCTTTTCCAACATCGGCGTCGATCCGCTAGCCAAGGACATGCTGCTGATCAAGTCGACCAATCATTTCTACGCCGGCTTCGAGCCGATCGCCGCCGAGATCATCTATGTCTCGGCGCCGAGTTCGTATCCCAGCAATCCGGCGGTGACCGATTACAAGAAGCTGACAAGGCCGGTGTGGCCGAGGGTGACGGATCCGTGGAAAGTGTAGGGTTCTCCCTTCTCTCCTTGTGGGAGGAGGTGGCCTCGCGAAGCGAGGTCGGATGAGGGGTGTTCCAGCGGAGTGAGGCGTTGGCATTTCCTGGAGCACCCCTCATCCGTCTCGGCGCTACGCGCCGATCCACCTTCCCCCACAAGGGGGGAAGGGAAAGCCAATCACGCCAGCCCGCGCTTGGCCATCATCGCTTCCGGCGACGGCATCTTGCCGCGAAATGCGGTGTAGAGTTCTTCCGGATCCTTCGAGCCGCCGGCGGCGTAGATGTTCTTGCGCAGCCGCTCGGCGAGCGCCGGGTTGAAGGGGTCGCCGGTTTCCTCGAAGGCGGCAAAAGCATCGGCATCGAGCACTTCCGACCACATGTAGGAATAGTAGCCGGCCGAATAGCCTTCGCCGGAAAAGACATGCCCGAAATGCGGCGTGCGGTGACGCATGGCTATGGTGTCCGGCATATGCAGTTCTGCAAGCGTTTCGGCTTCGAAACGAAGCGGCGCTTCAGGCGCCTCCGCCCGCGCGTGATAGGCCATGTCCATCAAGGCGGAGGCGGTGAATTCGACCGTGGCGAAGCCGGCGCCGAAGGTGCGCGCGGCCAGCATCTTGTCGAGCAGCGCCTTGGGCATCGGCTTGCCGGTCTTGACGTGCAGCGCGTGCTTCTCCAGCACTGCCGGCACGGTCAGCCAGTGCTCGTAGAGCTGCGAGGGCAATTCGACGAAATCACGGCTGACCGAAGTGCCCGAAACCGAGGGCCAGGTGACGTCGGTCAGCATGCCGTGCAGCGCATGGCCGAATTCGTGGAACAGCGTTTTGGCCTCGTCGACCGACAGCAGAGCCGGCTCGCCCACCGGCGGCTTGGCGAAGTTCATGATGTTGTAGATGACCGGGCTTGCACCGTGGCCGAGCCTATAGCCGGATTGCAACGCGCTCATCCAGGCGCCGGATCGCTTTGACGGCCGGGCGAAATAGTCGGCCAGGAACAGGCCGCGCTCGCTGCCGTCGGCATTCTTCACCACGAAGACGCGGGCGTCCGGATGCCAGGCCGCGATGCCCTTTTTCTCTTCGAAGGTGATGCCGAACAGCCGTGTCGCCACGTCGAAGCAAGCGTCGATGATCCGGTCGAGCTGCAGATAAGGTTTCAGTTCCGCCTCGTCGAAGGCGAATTTCTCCGCGCGCAGCTTCTCCTGGTAGAAGCGCCAGTCCCAGGCAGCGAATTTTTCGTTGCTGCCGGCTGCGGTGGCCAGCCGTTGCAATTCGATCTGGTCGCTTGCTGCCTTCTCAAGCGCTTTTTCCCACACCGGATCGAGCAGCGCGTGCACGGCCTTCGGCGTCTTGGCCATGGTGTCGTCGAGCTTCAGCGCGGCGAAAGAGGCGTAGCCGAGCAGCTTTGCCTTTTCGGCCCGCAGGCGCAGCATGTCGCGCACCACGTTCGTGTTGTCGGTGGCGCCGCCATTCTGGCCGCGCATGGTGAAGGCGCGGAAGGCGATCTCGCGCAGATCGCGGCGTTCGGAGAAGGTCGAGAACGGCTCATAGATCGAGCGCGACAGAGTGACGGCATAGCGGCCCTTCTGGCCACGCATTTCGGCGGCCTCGGCCATGGAGCTTTTCACGAAGTCCGGCAGGCCGGCAAGGTCGGCTTCATCGAGGAACAGCGCCCAGTCGCGCTCGTCGGCCAGAACATTCTGGCCGAAAGCTGTGCCGAGCGAGGACAATTCCTCGCTGATGCTTGCCAGCCGCTTCTTGCCGTCGGCGTCGAGCTTGGCGCCGGAACGGACGAAGCCCTTCCAGCTCTTTTCCAGCACCCGCAAGGTCTCTGCGTCGAGCTTCAGGCTCTCACGGCGCTGGTAGAGATCGTCGATGCGGGCAAACAGCCGCTCATTCATTGAAATCGCCGAGAAATGCCTGGACATTTTCGGCGAGATGTCGCGCTCCAGCGCCTGGATCGTCTCGTTGGTGTAGGCGCCGGCGCGGCACCAGAAGATCGACGAGACACGATCGAGCGCTTCGCCGCCGAGTTCCAGCGCGGCAAGCGTGTTCTCGACGGTCGGCGCATCCTTGTTGCCGGCGATCGCCTCGATCTCGGCCTCGTGCGCCTTCAGCGCCGCGTCGAAGACCGGGGAGAAGTCGCCGTCGCCAATGCGCGTGAAATCGGGCAGGCCGAGCGGCCCCTGCCACGCGGTCAGCGGATGGGCGGCGAGGTCGACGGCTTTCGTGGAAGGCATGGACAGTCTTTCGTTGGTGGAGCAGGCAGGCGGGTCGTACCCGATGTAGGGCGCGGCCGGCGGACCCGCAATATGCGGATTTGGCCGATATCGCCCTCAAAAGCCGTCGCAGTTTTCGGCGATCGCCGCTTGTGAACTGGCGGTGATGCGGTTGTCGGTGACCGCGAAAGTTTCCTGCATCAG
>NZ_RZPW01000728.1:0-3092 GCF_003998455.1 Mesorhizobium sp. M7A.F.Ca.CA.001.08.2.1
GTCTTGTAGTCGACAATCGATACCGTGTCCGGCGTTACCGCCAGCCGGTCGATCTTGCCGGAAATCGAGCGCTTCTTGCCCTTGACCTCCAGGCTGCCCATGATCGCAACCTCGGCACGCGACGATGGCGCAAACAGCTGACCGAAGCCGGGATCGGCAAGGATCGATGTGACCGACGCCAGGGCCTTTTCACGCTCTGATGGCGGCCAGTCCGCACCGGTTCGCAAGAGATAGCGTTCTGCCGCTCCCGCACGTTCGGGCTCGGCAATACCGGGCAGCATCTGCAGCAGTTTGTGGAGGGCGAGCCCACGCAGCACGGCAAAGCCGGGCTCGGCGTCGGCGTCGAGCACCGGCGACGCCTTGTCGACAACGGCTTGCTTGCCTTCGTCGATCAGCGCCGAGGCGCCCGATGGCGACAACGGACGCGGCAGATCCTCGAAGGGCAGCAAGGGCCGGAACAGCGTCGCCGGCAAAGGCGCGAAAGCGTCGGCCTGCCGTACCTGCTCGGCGGAACTTGGCGCGACGGGGGGCAGCTTGGTGACATGGAAACGGTGCACCGGCTCGCCGCCGGCGGGATGCGCACGCTGCTCGCTCTCCGACGCGCCGATCAGCGCGCGGCTGACGATCGAGTGCCAGGTGCCGGCGTTCGGCGCCCGCTTGCCATGATAGCCGCAGACGATCAGCCGGTCCTCGGCACGGGTCATGCCGACATAGAGCAGGCGACGGTATTCGTCGTCGGCGAGTTCCCGTGCCCTTGAGGCCGCTGCTTTCGAAAAACCGTTGGCGACGTCGCTGGCCGAGCGCCAGAGATAGCCCTTGCCGTCCCAGTTCGCGCCGGAGCCATCGAAGGGCATCAGGCGCGGCAAATGCTGGTCGCTGAACGGCGCGGAACCGCCATCGACCAGGAACACGACGGGCGCTTCCAAGCCCTTGGCGGCGTGCACGGTCATGACCCGGACCTCGTCGCGGGTCTGGTCCATCTCGCGCTTGATCTCGGGACCGGCGTTTTCCAACGTCGACAGGAAGGCTTCCAGCCCCGGCAGGCCGGTTCGCTCCTCGGCGAGGCAGAAGCTCAGGAACTCGTCGAGAATATCGCCGGCTTCGGGCCCGAGCCGCGCGATCATCTTGCGGCGCACGCCATCGCGCGCCAGCAGGGCGGCATAGAATTCGAACACCGGCTTAAACGCGGCTTCGTTCGTCCAGATGTCGACCTGGGCGACGATCTTCGCCAGTCTCTCGCTTTCGCCGGCGTGCTGTCGCAGCGATGCGATCAATGACAGGCCGGCCGGCCTCTGCGCGGCGAGCGTGAAAAGCGCCTCTTCCGGCAGATCGAAGATCGGGCTGCGCAACACGGCGGCAAGCGACAAATCGTCCTGCGGCTGGATGAGGAGGTGACCGAGCGCGATCAGGTCCTTGACCGCGATGTGCCCGGGCAGGCTCAACCGGTCGGCGCCGGCAACCGGAATGTCGCGGCGTTTGAGTGCGCGGGTCAGGGCATGGACGAAGCGATCGCGCTTGCGCACCAGCACCAGCACATCGCCCGGCCGCAGCCGCTTGCCGCGGCCTTCGATGATTTCGCCACTGCCGATCCAGCCGGCGATGGTGGCGGCGACGTTCTCGGCCACGCGCACCGCCGGCGCGTGGGCATGGTCGATGGCTTGCGTCCAGTCGTCGGGCTCATCGACAACATCGGCGCCGACCGACGGCCACACCTCGACATAGCCCGGCGCGTCGGTGCGGATCGCCTGGTGGCGAAGCGGATCGGGATCATGACTGATGCCGCGCCGCACGGCTGGATCGGCGAAGACGCGGTCGACCGCGGTCAGAACATCGTCGGTCGAGCGGAACGACCAGGTCAGCTTGAGGTCGGCGAAGGACGCCTCGGCGTCACGCACTCGTCCGGCAAACAACAGCCGGCTGTCGGCGAAGGAGTCCGGGGCCGCACCCTGGAACGAATAGATCGACTGCTTCTCGTCGCCGACGGCGAACACCGTGCGATGGACCCTGTCGCGTGCGCCAAAGCCGGCAAAGAATTCCTCCGCCAGCCGTTTCACCACTTCCCATTGGTCCGGACTGGTGTCCTGCGCCTCGTCGAGCAGGATGTGGTCGATGCCCTGGTCGAGCTTGTACTGCACCCAGGGGCCGGCGTCCGGCCGCGCCAGCAGGTTGACGGTGCGGGTGATCAGGTCGTTGAAATCGAGAAAGCCGCGGCTGCGCTTCAGCATTTCGTAGCGGGCGATCAGCCAGTCGGCGATGGTCAGCGCGGCAGCCGTGCCTTCAAGCATCCGGAACAGGGCCAGCCGATCGGTGGTTTCGACTATGGCGTTGGCGGCCGAGAGATAACGCTCCGCCAGATCCGGCAACCGGTCGACCAGGGCCTTCTTGAAGGCCTTTGCCGGGTCGTAAGCGTCGCCATCGGTCTTGAGGAAGGCTCGCGCGAGCAGTTGCAGGCGGCGAATGGGATCGCCCTCGGCAAAGGCCTGCCGCGCATAGGGCAGGATGTTGTTCAGCACCGATCTGGCGTCGGTGGCCTCGGCGGCGTGGGCGAAGCCGGCAAAATAGTCGGGCAGGAAGCCCGGCAACGGCCATACCGAAGCGGCTATGCCCTCGGCTGTCTGGCCTGGATGGAAATGGAATTCGTCGAACAGGGCCTGGAAGTGCGTGCCATCGCGCCCGACCGCGTCGATGAACTGGCGCAAGCCGTCGCGCTTGCGCACAATCTCACCCAGCAAGGCGTCGAGCCCAGCTTCGCCGCCCCGATCGAGAATGGAGGCAAAAGCCTCGGCCAGATCCCTGTCACCGGCGGACGTGCCCGAAATCATCTCGCGGCGCGCCGCGGCAAACAGCGATGCCTCCATCTGGCCGTCGAGCATCTCGAAATGGGCCGGGATGTTGGCCTCCAGCGGGAACTGGTGCAGCACCGATTCGCAGAAGGCGTGGATGGTCTGGATCTTCAGCCCGCCGGGCGTTTCCAGCGCCTCGGCGAACAGGCGCCGCGCCCGGCGCATGGTCTCGAGACCGGGCCGGCGCCCCTCCAGCGCCTCGACCTTTGCCGCCAGATCCACGTCACCAAGCGTCGTCCACTCCGACAG
>NZ_RZPW01000729.1:0-3091 GCF_003998455.1 Mesorhizobium sp. M7A.F.Ca.CA.001.08.2.1
CACGAAACCATCGCCGGGCGCGGCGCGGCGCTCGCCTGGGCGGGATTTGCGGACGAGCATCTGCGCCGCGGCCAGCTCGTCCGGCTGACCAAGACCTCTCGGCGCCACGCCGGCTCCTTCCACATCGTCATGAGGAAGAACGCCGGCCCGGTTGTCAGGGCGGTGGCGCAGGCGCTGCTCGGCAGCGTCGGCGACAGCTTGCAGGCAAGCGCCGGGGGCAGCTGACGATCAGGCCTCGCGACCAAACCGCGACGCCTCGTGACGCGCGCCCCAGACCGGCATGGCGGCTTCGATTTCAGCTTCCGACTTGAAAGCATCGGATGCGTAGCGGTCGACACGGAACCGCTCGGCGGAAACGAACGGGGTCTGCCCGAGAACCAGTTCGCAAGAGAGCCGGCCAAGACCCGGCCCATGGGTGACGCCGCTCTCATTGTCGCCACCGACGACCACGATATTGTCGCTGCCGGGGACTTTGCCGACGATAAGGTTGTTGTCGGGCGTGTAGCACGGCACGCCTTGCGCCCAGCTCGCGATCCTCGAACCGCGCAGCGGCGGGAACACCGTCTGCAACTCGGCAAGCTCCTGCTCGGAGGTTTCCTGCATCAGCCCGATATTGTGCGGCTGGCCGGGTTCGATTTCGCTGTCGTTCGTCTTGTAGAGAGGTTTGTAGTGCCGGCCGGTTCCCCACATGACGGCGCCGAATGTCTCGCGCAGCCACAGCCGCAATTCGCGGCACTGGACGGTGGGAATGGTCGATGGCAGCCCACGGTCGTCGGTGACGATGCGCGTTGCAACGACGCGCAGCAGCGGCAACTGCCAGCCAAGGCCTGACAGGACCTGGTTGTTCCAGGCGCCGGCGGCAACAATCACGCCATCAGCCTCAAGGCCGCCCTGGTCGGTCTCGATCGTCACCCGGTCGCCGGCATCATGGACGGCAGTCACGCGTGTGTTGCTGCGGAAGACGCCGCCGAGCTCGCTGATCTGGCCGGTCAGCACCCCCATCGCCAGCTTGGTGTCGAGCTGGATGCCGTGCGGATTGTAGGCCGCCGAATGGACCCGGGCCGGATCGATGAGGCCCTGCATCTTCTGCCCGATCTGCACGGCATCCAGGTCCTGCATTTCCGGCGGCGCATAGGGAGAATCCAGCACCGGGCGGACGAAGCGTTCGCGCCCGTCCTCGGTCAGCGCCATGATCAAGGTGCCGTTCGGCCGATAACCAATCTCGGCGCCGACCTCGTGCAGCCTGCGATAGAAATCGAGGCCATATTGCTGCAGCTGAAAGCCCTCTTCACCGAGCGGGATCATGCCGGCGGACCAATGGGAGACGAAGCCAGCACCGGCGCTTGTGGTTGCGGCACCCGGCTGGCCGGCATCGATGACCGTCACCCGGCGCACGCCGGACCGCAGCAGATGGAAAGCCGCGCTGCAGCCGATGATGCCGCCGCCAATCACCGCGATATGCCTGCTATCGCTGCCGCCATGGCTTCCGTTTGAACTCATCTTTGTTCTCCCTTTTGCCGATGTTCCGGTCGGAGCGACATACAGCGACGGCGACCATACAGGCTCGTCCCGGACTGTCTAGACACATGTGTCTGTGGCCTGATACTTGATGCGCACTGCATCTGGATCACACGTCCGGAACGCCGCTTGATCCGGCTTTCCGTTGTGTTGTGTCGCCGAGAGAGCGAGGAAAAAGTGAGCGTTTCGACAGCCGCCCAGGCCATTTTCGACAGTGAAATCATATGGGACGCGCATTCCGGCTTCATGCCGGACCCGGCGGCGGACCTGAACAATCTGCAGATCTGGCGCGACGCCGGCATCGACTATCTGTCGATCGATGTCGGCTTCGACCTGTTGCCCTGGGAGCAGACCGTGCGGACGCTCGCAAATTTCCGCCACTGGATCCTTGCCAATCCCGAGCACTACACGCTGGTCTCCTCCGTCGCGGAAATCCGCAAGGCCAAGCTTGAAGGCAAACTGGCGATCACCTTCGACATCGAGGGCATGAACGCGCTCGACGGCCGCGTCGAGATGGTGGAGTTCTATCACCGTCTGGGCGTCCGCCAGATCCTGTTTGCGTACAACAGGAACAATCTGGCCGGCGGCGGTTGCCACGATGTCGAGACCAGCCTGACGGCGTTCGGCCGCGAGGTCATCGACGAGATGAACCGTCTCGGCATGTTCGTCGACGTCACCCATACCGGCTATCGCACCTCGATGGAGGTGATGGAATACTCCAACCGGCCGGTCATCTTCTCGCACTCCAACGCCAAGGCCTTGTGCGGCCATGGCCGCAATATCACCGACGAGCAGATCAAAGCCTGCGCGCGCACCGGCGGCATCGTCGCGATCGTCGGGCTCAATCGTTTCCTAGGAGAGGGACGCACGGACTCGGACAGGCTGGCTGACCACATCGAATATCTCGTCGACCTGGCTGGCCCAAATCATGTCGGCATCGGACTGGACTACGCCTTTCCGGTTGATGTCAAAGGCATCGACCGCATCATTTCCGACAATCCGCAATTCTGGCCCAAGAGCGAATATCCGGAGGGGGCGACGACCTACGCGGCTCCAGGTCAGATGCGCGAACTGACCGAGGTTCTTCTGCGCCGCGGCCAGTCCGAGCAGACCGTGCGCGATGTCCTGGGCGGCAATTTCATGCGCCTGGCGGCTGAAATCTGGAAGTGAGCGGCGGCGGAGAGGCCTATCTCCGCTACAACTCTTGATCCAGGCCACACCGAATGGCGGGCCAGGCCATATCGTCTGCGCGATCACATTCCGCCCGTGACTTGCCCAAGTCGACGCGCCGGCGGCGGTCGGAACAGATGTCGAGATTTTCCGCAAGATCGTCCGTATCCAAGATTCGGACGTGCCGGCAAAATTTTCGCTAGACATAGATGTCTATTATTAGCAGTTTTAGCGGACCGACACATTCGGCCCGGCTTGGAGAATGGCCTGCGGCCTGAAAACAAGACAACGAAAACAGCTGAGGGGTAGAGCATGTCCATTCTAGCCGACACCAGGGTTTCGCGCCGCAGCCTGCTCGCCGGAGCCGGCGCTTTCGGCCTCGCCTCAATGGTCAATCCAAAAG
>NZ_RZPW01000072.1:0-13637 GCF_003998455.1 Mesorhizobium sp. M7A.F.Ca.CA.001.08.2.1
GACCAAGAACTCAGAAACATGACCGAAAGCAAGGTCGAACAAGGCATCGACAAGATTGCTGCGGACGCAAACATTTTCCGTGCCCAGATCGCCACTCTTGAGAGCCGGAAGGCCATTTTGGATGCGGTCATGGCCGACACCGCCAGCCGGCTTTCCGGGTTGCGGGTTCTCGAGCCGCAGGTCAGTTTGCTGACCCAGCGATACAACGAACTTCTTGGCCGGCAACAGGATTTGACGCGGCGTATCGGAGTTCCCTCGGCTGGAATTTCCATCCTATCGGCGGCATGGCCGCCGACCATCCCGCAGACCTTGCCCGCCATCTTCCTTGTTCCGCCCGGGATGATTGTGTTCGCTATACTGGGCGCGATTTTCGTCACGATGCGCAATCACTTCGATCGGACTTTCCGCGGTGAGACCGAGGCGGAAGCGGTGCTCAAGGTTCCATGTATGGGGCAGATTCCCGAAGCAGGCAGGGTGCATGCCAAACGACTGCGAACCCTTGTCCTGGGCGAGCGCAGCTCCGCCTATAGCCGCGCCGTGACGTCGTTGCTGATTGCTGCGGCGCCCAATGCGCTGAGGGCTCGTTCGTCGTACACGGCGCTTGTCACCTCCAGCGTCCCGGAGGATGGGGGGACCGAGCTCGCATGGAGTCTGGCGCTGGCCGGCACGCGGATGGGCGGTCGTGTTCTCTTGATCGATCTTGAACGCAAGGGCGTTCAACTCACGCTCGAGTTCCTGCATCAGTTCAGCGAGCGCAAGAGCCGCCATTCCTTCGCTGACTATGTCTGCAATCGCAGCAACCTGGAAAACGCCGTGGCCAGTCTGCATGAAATCGGCATCGACGTGATGACCGCTGCTCCGTCGGACGATCTGCTGGCGGTGTTGTCCTGCGAGGATGGGGGCAAAGTGATGGCGGATCTGCACTTGACCTATCGCATCGTCATCATAAACCTGCCGTCGGCGCTCGGGCGGCCGGAAGCCAAATTTCTGGCTGGATGGGCTGATGCGGTGCTTTTTGCCGTCCGATGGAGGAAAACGCCACGTACCCTCGCTCGCGGGGTGCTGGAACTCCTTCAGGGCAACGGTTCTCTTGCGGTACCCGTCGGCAGCGTCCTCACGCAAGTGAACTTGAAAAAACATGCCGGATATCGGCTCGAGGATAGCGCCGACCTCTTGCGCGAGCAGATAGCATGACCAAGCACAGGCTCGTCCTTGGGCCGCGGACGATCCGGGGGCGGTTCATCCAGGGAGCGGCCCGGACGATTCAGGGTGCAGCCTGTCCGCAGAGCGCGTCATTCAGGTGAATGATGGCAAGGTTCGGTGTGCATCGTAGGCTGCGGCAATCCCCGATATTTGCCTCCCTCGGAAGCGCGAACCGATGGCACTGAGCGACCTTCTGAGACCCAAGATGGTTCCCGCGGCCGACACAGCCATCATCGCTGTTCGGCCGAGCACGATCGGTTCGATCATTCGTGCAGCTGGTGAAGTGTCGGCGATGGCAATTGTCGGCCAACTCACCCTTCTTGCTGCGATTCCGGTCTTGGCGCGGCTCTATTCGCCTGCGGATTTCGGCATCTTTACGATTTATCTGTCGATTGTGAACATACTCGCCGGGGTCGCAGCATTGCGCTTCGAGGCGTCACTCTATGGGGTTAAGGGGAGCGCCCAGGCCTATGTGACGGTCAAGCTTATCCTTTTGGCTGTGTTCGTGACCACCGTCCTGGCCTTTTCGGCCGGACAGATGCTGTCGAACCTTGCTCCCAACCGCCTCGGTTCGCTCGCCTGGCTCATTCCGATCGGAATGGGAGGCGCAGGTCTGGTCGAAGCCATGAACTGCTGGAGCCTGCGTGCCGGGCTTTTGCGCGACTTTGCCCTTGGGCGGCTGATCCTGCCGGCGAGCATGGCTGCACTGCAATTGGTTTTCGGCATCGCCAACCTCGGCGGCGAAGCGATGATCCATGCCCATATTTTGAGCCAGTTCGTCTTTATCGGGTATATCGGTTATCGGGTGACGAGCTGGGAGGATTTGCGCGGCATCGCCCGGGCACCTTGGCGTGCGGTGTTCGAAAAGGCCCGGCGGGAATACAAATTTCCTCTGTTCGATATCCCCGCAACACTCGCGAGCATAGCGATCAACAATCTTCCGGCAGTTCTTGTCGGTGGGCTGTTCGGCACCGCATTTGCCGGATATTTGGGCGTGGCAACGCGCCTGGTTACCGGTCCAGTGACGCTGATCGCTTCACCGCTCAGCAATGTTTTTGTCGCCGAAGCAAACCAGAACAACAATCGTGGACACCTGCTTGGCGTGGCACGCGGGCTTCTCCTGCTGGCTGCCGGCTTTACCGCGGTGCCGATATTGCTGCTTGGACTCGCCGCGCCCTATGTGGTCGTTCCGCTCCTGGGCGAGCCTTGGATGCCCACCGCGGAAATCATGACCGCACTGGCGCTGATGGGCGCGGCACAAGCGTTGTCTACTCCGCTTAGCGACGTTCCCGCTCTGTTACGGCGGCAAGGAACAAGACTGGTCATCGACCTCGTACGAGCAGTTCTCGTGTTTGGCCCGCTGCTCGCCGGCGCCCAGGCGGGCTGGCAGCCAGTCACCGTCATCTATTTCATGGCCGCCGGCGGCGCGTCGGGTTTCGCTCTGAAAATGGCAGCATCGCTGTATTTGTTGACCCACGACCCTCAACCAGCAGGCGCTGCAACGTGCATCCAACATGAATGTCTCGAGGAAAAAACACCATGAATTCGTCGTCGGTTGACAATCTTCAAGCGGCAGTTGCGGTCACCCAGCATGACCGTGCCGATGTCTCATGGTCACGCCCTTTTATCTCTGTCGGGATACCAACCTTTCGCCGGCCCGATACGATCCGCAGGGCGATCGACAGCGTCCTGGGTCAGGATTACTCCGATTGGGAGTTGGTCGTGAGCGACGACGAGGGACCGGAGGGCGAGACCTGGGCTATCGTGACCGACTATGCACGAAGCGAACCTCGCATCCGCATCATCGAGAACAGCCGAGGTCGCGGTCAGGTGGAGAACACCAACAACGCTATGCTGGCTTGCTCTGGACGGTGGATCAAGTTACTGCACGACGATGACTGGCTTGCGCCAGGTGCACTCAGGACATTCGCCGAAGTTGCCAAACAGCACCCGTCGGTCGCCTTCATGACGTCAGCCGCAAACATAATCGAGGACAAGCGAGTGAGATTTCGCCAAGTCCCCAAGGAGCAGGAAGCGATCTCCCTTTATTCCAGCCAGCAGTGCCTGATGGACCTCTATCTGGTGCGCGCGACACGCTGCCTGGGGATCATTCCATCCACATTGCTGATCAACAGCGACGTCATTCGTGCCGGCTGCTTGATGCGCACGCACAAAGAGATTCCGGCCGGAGTGGATCAACTGTTCTTCGTCGATCTAGCCAGCCATGGGGACATGGTGGCGATAAGCGATCCGCTTACCTTTTATGATGCAACGAGCCATCCAAGCATTACCACGTCAAAGAGTTTCCGCGAGGTCGACGAAGTGACTCTCGCCGTCAAGCAGCTTAACTGGAATCTCATCAAAGACCGCAACCATCTCCCGCCTCCCGAGACATTGCTGCGGGCGCTGCGGGTTGCTCGTATTCCCATGCGGTTCCACCAGCAGTCCTGGTTGACCACGTTCCTGGATGGGATTCAGATCTTCCGGCCTTCGGTCATGAAGGTGGCGGGCTGGCACGTGCTTAATCACGTGTTTGCAATCCGCCCAAGATTGGGCCGGGTGCGCACGCGACGGCGGTAAGGTGAGGCTGGCCGACAAGCACATCAGCGACAGATTGCGCGCACAAGCCTGTTGTGCGCGCGCATGGTAAAGGCGTTTGCCTCACGGCAAAACGCATATGCGCCCAAGAAGAGCTACCAGTTCCGCCTGTCGCCGTGTTTCGGTCTTGGCGAACAGCGACGCCAGCTGCGACCTTATCGTGGTCCGGCTCAAGCGCCGCTTGCGGGCTATTTCCAAAGGGGCATCGCCCTGCGCCAAGCGCAGTGCGAGCTGCGTTTCGGCACTCGTCAGACCAAACATTCTTTGCAGCGTCTGGGGATTTGGCCCGGACCTGTTTTCACGATCCAGCAGCGCCACGATGCTTGTCGCGTCAGGCGTTGCTATGCCCTTCTCGTTCAATATCAGGGGCCTGTCGCCCATGCCTCGGATCACCACCCATGAAAGCGTGCCAGGAGAAAAATTGCCCGGCACGTTTGCGATCAGCCGTCTCAGCGCAGCAAATACCTTGCTGGCCGTATCGGCTGCCTCGCCTTCGCGCTCCAAGGTGTTTTGAGCGGCTGAATTCCACTCCATGACCTTCCTGTCGCTGTTCAGGATCAGGTAGCCACAACCGATGCGATCAAGCATTCTCACAACAGATGCAAGGCTGCTCTGCCGTGGCTCGACAGCAACGCTGTCGAACCGTTGTGGTGCTTGATGCCAAGCGGAAGCATGGTCACCTTGCGTTCTCAAGGCGGAGACAGGCTTTCCCCCGAAACTTCCATATTGGCGACCAAGAATTCCATCATCTTGCCTACCAACCAGTGCCATTTTCTTACCTCCCGCAAAACGGCAACGCCTCCCAGTCAAAAGGAGGTGCCTTAAACATGTCAGTCAGGTCGCTTGGAGAGTAGCGGTCCGATCCGCCCCCGACATCGGACAAAATGCGCGCTACAATCCCGGGGAACAATCCTGCGGTCGGACTAGTCTGTACGCTTTTCGGTCTAATCTCGACGGACTAGTCAGAAGGTTATAGTCTGGCATATGCGTTTGCATTCGCTCAGTTTGCATCCGAACAGCTCAGGCAAGTTGCTGACCCGCCTTGCCTCGATGTCGCTCCTGATAGCGACACTTGCGGTCGAGACAGCGCTGCCGACCTCTGTGGCATACGACATCGGCTTTTTTGAGTTTGTTCCCGCCATTATTGCCATCTCATATCTCGAAGATCGCATGATCGCTCTTGCGGCAACCTTTGTGATGGTTGCCGTCGGCTTATTGACGCGGGATGTCCTGCACCATCCAATCGATGTCGGCCTTTGGGTTCAAGCCATTCTGCTGCTGGTTGCAGGGGGGATGATCGCCCTGACTTTCCACCGGCAGAGGCAGGACTACCGCACCCTTTTGCAGGTTGCGGAGGCTAGACTCGCGGCCTTGGAAGCAACCGAAAACAGGTATCGCTGGGCATTCGAACGTGCCGCCATTGGCTTTGCCAACATGAATGAGAACGGAGAGTTGCAACGGTCCAACAAGCGTCTTTGTGAAATGACAGGGTATGTCGAGGAGGAGCTTTCAAGTCTGCCGCTCAGCGCACTCGTCCACCCCGACGACAACCACACCTTGGCGGAAGCGTTGACTCGCCTGAAAGACACGACTTCGTTCGGCTCCGAGATCCGTCTCCTGAGAAGAGACGGCACGATTTTGTGGACAAGATTGGCCCTGTCTTTGGCCGTGCCAGCCGATGCTCTCCCTCAAAGCATTTTTGTAGTGGTGGACGACATATCGGGAGAGCGAACCGCCCGCGAGGCACTCCGGGCTCAGAAGGAATGGTTGGACCTGGCGCTATCGTCAAGCCGGTTGGGAACATGGCGCATAGATTTCGAGAGCGGGTCCGTGAAGGGCTCAGCCGCGTTCTGGGAAATGATGGGGCTGGCACCCGCGCCGAGCCGTCCATTGCAGGAATTGACTGCGGTCGTTCACCCGGCCGACTTGCCTAATCTGATGGCCCCGGGAGAGCTTGCATCAGGCGCCGACTATGACGCTGAGATCCGCATCAGGCGAACTGGCGGACATATCCGCTGGATTGCTCTTCGGGGACGGGACGAATTGCGCGACGGTCGTGCACAGCGAATAGGAGTCGCCGCGGATCTCACCGATCGGCGCATAACCATTCTGCTGCGGGCTGCGGCGAAGAAGCGAGAGCGGGCTATGCTTGAACAGCGCCATAGGCTCAACAATCTGTTTCCGGTGATCACGGCGCTTGTGAATATGGTTGGTGCCCCCGACAATGATATCGCCAGCTATAAGCAGACACTGATCGAAAAGATCGGCGCACTCCAGGCGACGCATCTGCTTCTTTCACGCGATGGCAGCCTGTCGGCTTCCCTGCGTGACCTCATCGTTCAGGAGTTGCAGCCCTATATGGGGACGCATGACATTTCGATCAGTGGACCCGAAATAAAAATGGCTGAGGGTTCGGCTGAGAGCTTCGCAATGATCGTTCACGAGCTTACGACCAATTCCGTGAAGCATGGGGCTCTCGGCACTCCGGCAGGACGGATCGAGGTCGTGTGGCAATTCGTGGCCCAGGAGCCCGGCGCCGACATAGTGTTTGAATGGTCGGAATCGGGAGAGCGCCGGGTCTCCACCTCGGCTCGGCGTGGCTTTGGGTCGTTGATTATCGGAGCCGACGGTGAGCCTATCGTGGGCCACTCTTCCAAGCTTGAGATGCTGGATCACGGACTGAAATATTCGGTCCGGCTGCCGCCAAAAGCAATCGGCGCTAGTTGATGTCCCTGGCGGCCCATGTCTTCAGCAAAACCGCGGCTTCCGTCCGATTTCGTGCCCCAAGTTCGCGCAGGACGGCAGCCGCATGAATCTTCGTCGTCGCTTCTGCAATTTCAAGAGAGCGGGCAATCTCTTTGTTCGAGTAACCTTCAGCCATCAACCTGAGGACTTCCTTCTGTCTGGACGTAAGCCTGCCCAGATTGTTGACGCTGATGGTCCTGTGGGGCATTTGCGTGGGAGCCTCGGATGGAAGGCGCACCGACTCCTTGGACCTTTGTGAAAGAAGTGCCGGAACGTAAATGCGGCCAGCCAGGATTTCGTTCACCGCCAGGACCACCTCCTCGTCCGTTTGGGACTTTACGATATAGCCATGAAGTCCAATCGAGAGGGCAGTTAGAATCTCGGCGCGTGAATCGGTCCCTGAGACAATTGCAAACCGTGTGTCGGGATGAGCCGGTAAGACGTCGCGAAGGTCGTCCTGACCGGACAGTCCCGGCATGTTCAGGTCGATGATGGCGAGATCAACAGGCGCCTGATCTTCAAGCAAGCTTATGACGGTATCAAAACACGCCGCTTCGAATATTTCCAAGTCTGGAATGCCGGCCATCAAAGCCAGTCGCAGCCCACGACGATACAAGCCGTGATCATCGGCGATGATAATACGATACATGAACCACCCACCTTTTGGCAGCCCGCATGTGTCCCTAGCTGCCGAAACCTCCCTTTGGATGGACTGTACGGTGACCCAACACAGATCAGCCGCCCGCTGATCCCCCGTATGTCGACGCTCGCCGCCGCCCATCGGCACATTTCAACCTTCTAATATAGCTTACAATCGCACACATTTCAGGGCCAGATGTTGAAGTGTTTTTTTCGTACGAACGGTAGCGATGCCCTTCCGAGAAGGTCGTTGCCGGCGCCGGACATGTGAACAGTTCCCAGCTCTGATCGCCCTGCCGCGCCCATGCGCTGCCAACTGGAATATTGAATCAAAAGGCCGGGAAAGTGCCATTCAAATGCACGACGACGCCTTCTCAAGCGCCACTTACCATCGCTGCACTCCGGAGAGGCAAAACCAACACTGGCGTACCTTCCGGCCGGGTGGGTTGGACCCATCACACCGCGACAGTCGTATCAATAGGAGGACGAGATGAAAGCGGTCATTCAGTGCGGTGGAATGGGAACACGCCTTCGGCCTTTCACATCCATATTGCCCAAGCCTCTCATGCCGATCGGTGCTCGACCGGTTCTTGAATTGCTTTTGAAGTGGCTGCGGCGGAACGGCATTCAGGAAGTCTACGTCACGACCGGCTATCTGGGGCACTTGATCCGCACCGTATGCGGGGACGGATCCCAGTGGAATCTAAGGATACGCTACACCCAGGAACTGGAACCTCTCGGCACCATTGGCCCGCTCTCCCTGATCAGGGAGGAACTGGACGAGCCGTTCATTGTTCTCAATGGGGACGTACTTACCGATCTCAGTCTCAGCCGGTTTGTGGCATCACACCGCACACACACGGATCCAGTCACCATAGCCACCGCATCCCGCGTCATCAAGATGGACTTCGGCGTCATCGACGAGGTCGACAATACCGTTCAAGTATTTCGTGAAAAACCGACGCTATCCCATCTGGTAAGCATGGGAATATATTGCATGAATCCAGACGTTTTTCGTTTTATACCTGACGGCATCGCCTTCGGATTCGACGATCTCATGCTGCAGATGATGCAAAACGGCACGAATGTGCACGTCTACAAACATGACGGCCTTTGGCTGGATATCGGACGCGTTGAAGATTTTCAAAACGCACAAACCATTGCCTGGGAAGAGCAGTCCGCATCGATCGAGGTCTCGGCAGCGGCCGCTTGAGGGCTGAACGCTCGACCACGCCAACATGAGGAGGTCGTAATGCTCTTGGTCAGCGCTCCTATTCTTGGCTTTCCGGAAAAGGCGGCCTTGGCCAAAGTTGTCGACAGTGGGTGGCTGACGATGGGGGACCAGGTACGAGCCTTTGAAGAGGCCTTCGCGGCCGTGCATGATGCGGTCGATTGCGTTGCCGTCAGCTCTTGCACCGCCGCCCTGCATCTCATTCTCCATGCACTTGGGATCGGTCCCGGAGACGAAGTTCTGGTTCCCTCGCTGACCTTCGTGGCGACCGCGAATGCAGTGCTCTACGTAGGAGCAACACCGGTATTCGTCGACATAGAGTCGGCCGAAGTGCCACTGATGTCCCTAAGCGACGCGGAAGCCAAGTGCACCGGACGCACCAAGGCCGTCATTCTCGTCCACTTTGCCGGCTACCTCGCCGACCGGGAAGAATGGCAGAGATTTGCCCGTGTGCGAGGACTGCATATCGTCGAGGATGCCGCGCATGCTCCCGGCCTTAAGGAGGTGGGGACTTACGGTGCGGCCGCGGCCTTTAGCTTCTACGGCAACAAGAACATGACCACCGCGGAAGGTGGGGCCGTAATCGCCCGGGATGCACAGCTCCGTGAAGCGATCCGCCAGGCTCGCGGACATGGGATGACCAGCGGCACACATCAGCGGCTGAACAGCCGCACGCCGCAATACGATGTGACGATGCTCGGGTTCAATTACCGCATGGATGAATTGCGCGCCGCTATTGGCTTGGTCCAGCTTCAGAACCTGCAGGAATGGAATGAAATCCGGCGCATATTGGTCGTCCTCTATCGACGTCTGATCGCAGACTATTGCTCGGCTGTGACAGTTCCGTTCTGCAAACCGCGGACCTCGGCCTATCACATCATGCCTGTCCTCCTGCCACATGACGTCGACCGGCAAACGGTGATCGACCATCTGCGAACGAAGGGAATACAGACCACAATCCACTATACGCCCGTGCACCAGATGACGCTCTATCGCCAAATGTTCACTGAAATCCATCTGCCGAAGACCGAGGATTTCGCGCAGCGGGAGTTGACGATTCCACTACACCCGCAAATTACGGCAAGTGCGATCGAGTCGGTGGTTGTTGCGTTGGCCACCGCGATTGAAAGCAGCGGGCGCGCGGGAGCCGCGGCATGAACGCACTCGACGTGACGATGCATCGGCCCGCCGTAGCTGGCACCAGCCACGGAATTGCCAGGCGCGCGATGGATATCATCCTCGCCGCAGCAGCGGGAATGGCACTCGCTCCGCTGATGCTACTGATTGCTGTTGCACTCTTTGTCGAGGGTGGTTGGCCCGTGCTTTTCGCACAGACGCGCCTGGGTGCCGGCGCAAAACCGTTTCGCATGTACAAGTTCCGCAAATTCAAGACAACAGCCGATCCTTTCGGCCTTGCGCTGACCATGAACGATGACAGCCGGATGACGCGGATAGGCCGTTTTCTCGCGGCAACGAAACTTGATGAGTTGCCGCAACTGTGGAACGTTTTTACGGGAGACATGGCAATTGTCGGCCCGCGGCCGGAAAGCCTTGCCTTCGCCGATTGTTTCCGCGGCGGCAATGAAGCCGTCCTGCAGTGGAAGCCTGGCCTGCTCGGCCCGACCCAGGTTCTCTTCCGTCACGAAGCCTGTTTTTACCCGCCCTCCCTTGATCCGCTCCTGTTTTATCGAGAGGTCCTGTTCCCGGCCAAGGCAACGATCGACCTCGCCTACTATCCGCGGCGCACGATTGCATCGGACCTCGTCTGGATAATGCGAGGCTTCAGGGCGGTTTTCGGCGTGTCCCTGCCTCCCGCGGCAAGTGGGTAGAGTTGGAAAGTGAGGAGAGTTTGGCATGAATGGATTGTTGTTCGTTCGCCAGTTTGACAGCTCACACGATCAAAGGAGTGCGCAGTCGTGAGCTATCACGGCAGGAAGGTCCTGGTCACGGGTGCGGATGGATTTATCGGATCCCACCTCACGGAAGCGCTGGTGCACGAAGGCGCCGATGTAACGGCACTGGCCCTCTACAACTCGTTCGACAGCCATGGCTGGCTGGACGATTTACCCGACCACGTTCGAGGCCAGCTGCAATGCATTCGCGGGGATGTTCGTGACAGCGCGTTCATCAACCGGATCGTGCGCGGCCAGGCGGCGGTGTTTCACCTGGCTGCGCTGATTGCGATTCCCTACTCCTACGCGGCTGCCCAATCCTATGTGGAAACCAATGTGCTGGGCACCGTGAATGTCCTCGAAGCGGCACGCCACTGGGAAACCGAACGCATTGTGCATACGTCCACGAGCGAGGTTTATGGCACCGCTCTGACCATGCCGATCGACGAATCCCACCCACTGCAGGGACAGTCCCCCTACTCTGCATCCAAGATCGGCGCAGACATGATGGCGGCGTCCTATGCCAGGTCCTTCGATGTGCCGGTGGTCATCCTGCGACCGTTCAATACATACGGGCCGCGCCAGAGCGAGCGGGCCATCGTGCCGACCATCATAAGGCAGGCTCTGGACGAGAACTGTCCGGCGATCATGGTCGGAGACACCAGCCCTATCCGCGACCTTACCTTTGTGGAGGACACTGCTGCGGCATTTGTGGCGGCAGGGGCGGCCGAGCTTGAATTTGGCCATGCCTACAATGCAGGCAGCCAGCGCGCCGTCAGTGTCTCGGACGTTTTGGAGTTGGTGCTCGAGTTGAGTGGCACCAGGAAACCAGTTCGTCGAGATGAAAGCCGGATGCGGCCGCAAAACTCCGAGGTTCGCGCGTTGCTCGCCGATTCCTCGAACCTTGAAAGTAAAGTCGGATGGCGGGCACATACGAGCTTGCGTGATGGTCTGGAAAAGACCATCGAGTGGTGGCGCTCGCGCCTCAGCGAAGGCCGCGTCCGACGCGAAATGAGCTACATGACATGACCTTTCCGCGGCTCATACCAGCTTTGCTGTTGATGGCCGCTCTGCTGGCGCTGCACACAGCCGGAAACCGGCCGAGCGGTGCGGCAGGCACGGAGCCGGCAATGGATCTGCCCGCTTATCTGAAACCTGCAACTGATCCGGCGACAGGGATCCGCTTTACTCGGATCACCCAGCCCGGAGCGCTTGGCAGCGGAATTGTCTGCGGCAAAATATATTGCAGTCATCGCTACTCGAGCGCGCAAGCCTGGAATGCGGATCAGAGCCTCCTCGTCCTCATGAACGGCTGCAACGGCATGTGTTTCCTCGACGGGAAAACCTACCTCCCTTTGTTTCATCGCAACAAGTCGGGTGAGTGCGAATGGCGCCCTCGAAACGCGGAGATGATGATCTGTGTCGATGGTCAAAAGATTTCGATCTGGGCGCCCCGCACCAATCGTGAGGACATAGTGTATTCCGCAACGAAATATCGGGATCTCGAATTCGGCCCGTCCAAGGGAAATCCTAGTCGTGACGGCAACCGCATTGCCGTACGCGCGACCCGCAATGATGGAGCTGCTGTCGTTTTCGCATACGACATCGACCGGCGTCTGAAATACCCGGACATCGATCTCGCCCAGGTTGCCGGAACGACCAGTTCCTGCACCATTTCTCCGCTCGGAGAGAACATCCTGTGTTTCCAAAATCTGGTCGACGGCACCGAACAGCGAGCCATTTTCGCAGTCGACGGCACCCTGCGCCAAACGTGGAAGGATCATCATCGGCCCGGCCATGGCGATTTGACTCTCGATGCGGATGGCAGCGAAATTTACGTCGGAACCAGCAAATCCGCTCCGGACAAATATCAGGTGATCAAGCGTCGGCTGTCCGATGGAAAGGTCACGTCGCTCACGAAGTACGGTGAGGCCGAGCATACGTCGCTGCGTGCTTTGGACAGGCCCGAATGGGCATTTATAAGTTACGGGGGCAATCCCGATGAGGTTCGGAGCCACCCGGACTGGGCGCCATACACGCGCGAAGTGATCGCGCTGCGTGTCGACGGTCGTCAGGAGGTCCGACGCATCGTGCAGACGCGAAACGCTCCGTTCGACTATTGGAGCGAGACACATGCCTCACCCTCCCCTGATGGGTCGCAAGTGATCTGGTCGAGCAATTGGGGGGTGCCTGGTGGGCCGGTCTACGAATTCGTCGCCCATATCGATTGGCCGCAGCAGCCGGGCCTGAATTAAAGGGAGATTGCCATCGATGGCCTTCGTTAGCCGAATTCTCTTTGCAGCCCTTGCCGGCTGCCTGGCCCTGGATATCGCAGCCGCGGCTGAAGCGCCGGTGGCCTATAAGCTGTCGCCCGGCGATACGGTGGAGATAGGAATAGCCTCCATAGCGGAGCGAACGCAACGCGCGATCGTCCAGATGGATGGCTCGATCGCGCTGCCCGAGTTCGGGATGATCCCGGTTGGCGGGCTGACGCCGGCCGAATTGCAGACGCGCATGGAGGCGGTGCTGCCAACCAAGATAGTCCATCAGCGCCTGCCTGATGGACGGGAGCAAATGATCGTCATCAAGCCGAGCGACGTCACGGCCGTGATCGCGGAGTACCGTCCGATCTATGTGACTGGCGATGTGCTGACACCAGGGCAGCAGACTTACCGGCCACTCATGACTGTCCGACAGGCAATTGCCGTCGCCGGCGGTTTTAGTCTCCTGCGGTCTCGGGCAAGCCAAAGCGGACCTGATCCCGTTGATCTGCGACGCGACTACGAGTCGATCTGGGGGGACTACATCAGAGACTACTTTCATGGCGCGCGCATCCGCGCCGAACTTCAGAACCAGGCAGAATTTGACATGCAACCGCCGCAAGGCTCGCCCCTGTCGAATGCATTGATATCGGCGGTCGCGCAGGCGGAAGCGGAGGGCCTCAAGATTTCGCTGAACAATTTTCAGCAGGAGCAAAGCTATCTCGACAAGACCGCCAAGGATGCCGAGGCTCAGGTCGAAGTTCTGCTCAAGCGCGAGCAGACGGAAGCGGCCGCGGTGAAACAGGATGAGGACGATCTTGCGCGGGTCACCAAATCGTTCGAATCGGGCAACCTGACCAACAGCAGGCTCGCCGACGTCAGACGTGCCGTGCTGATGTCGTCGAGCCGGGCGCTCGAGACCTCGGTCGAACTGATGAGAACGCGGCGCCAGCAGGAAGACTCCGTCAGGCAGCAGGAACGCAATGAAAATCAAAGAAGGATCGGCCTTCTGAACGAATTGAGGGACACCGACCTTCGCCTCGCCGAGACCACTGCAAGGCTCCACGC
>NZ_RZPW01000730.1:0-3082 GCF_003998455.1 Mesorhizobium sp. M7A.F.Ca.CA.001.08.2.1
GCCGCGGGTTCCGTGATGGATGATCTCAATGAAGCGTTTCGCGTCGGCTCGCATTCCAATACCCGCACCGCGACGTGTCAGGCTGTGTCTTGCCCGAGCGCCTTGGCCGTTGCTATTCGTCTTGCGAAATAAGCCCGTTGCCGGTGCGCCCCAGCGAGGCAGGTTCAACAACGGAGATCATATCACGATGGAACGTCACGGCCTTTCGCAGGTTGGTATTGGGGTTTTCGCGCTAGGGAAAGAGCCATGACTTCTTCAGACAAGTCTTCAACTGACATATCACACCGCCCCGAGAAATCGAGCGGCAGGACCCCGTCAAAGTCGGCGACACCTTCACCGGCCCCAGAGAAAATATCCGGAGCAGGCCCTGCGGTCGCCGAGCATTCGAAAGACGCCAAGGCGCCCAGAGGCGGGCGTCAACCTGGGGCCTATGTCAAGGATTAGATGGCCGAGCTGGGTGCGTTTGTCTGGCCAACAGGAAGCGACGAGGAGGTTTTTATGCAGATGATGGGAGTTGTCGTCAGCCGAGACCAGGCTCCGGTCGTGGAATTTCGGGGCGAGGGAGGCGAGTGTATTACAGTTACCCTGCAGGCCGGGCATACTCTTCCCGACGATGAACTCATTGCAAAGGCCAGGGCTATGATGGTTCAGGTCGCTCAGTTCGGGACGGACCAGATCAACAATGCGGCGATGTCTGACGGGTCGTCGGCCGATGGGGTGATACAATCCGGAATGTCGGGATAGATAGCTTCGCTCGGTGCGGGCTACAAGGCCACGAGTCGGTAGCGGACGTGCACTCATCAGCCAGAAGATGGCGAGAGCGGCACGCAGGCAAGGCACGCAGATCGCACCCTCCAAAGCAGCGACACCGGCGATCATCGAAAGCCGAGCGTGAGCGTTGGGGCTATCAAAGCTATGGAACAAAGCTGGCGCGCACTGGTTGGGGCCAAATTCAACGCTGTGGGGAGGGGATATGTCGCGCATCTTCAATCTTGGTTTGCCGGTCCTGCTTGGCGCTGCAACGTTCACGCTCAATGTTGCTTCGGACCCGCTGCCGCCGGATCTGACGTATCGACCATTGCCAAGCTTGCCTTTTTCTGCGGTCAAGGAAACTGACGAGGCGCAAAAGCCGGCTGTGACACAACGGCAACGCGGCCTGCTCGAGAGCCGTTACGATCTGGCCGACCGGCCGATGCCCGGCGTCATGATGTCGGGCGGGCGCAAGGCTGTACAAGAAGGCTCGCGAGTGAAACTGCCGGCAGGCGAAACCTGGAGCAGCCTGGCAGCGAAAACCCCTCAGGAAATTCGTGATCGTGGTCTGTTGCCGCAAGGCTTCCTACCGTTGCCGCACGTCAAGCAGGCCGCCGGAGGTCAGGTCTTTCCTGAAAGTGAGATTAGAGAGATCGGCGCTGATGAAGGACGCGATCTGCGCCGCTTCGACGTCGATTTCGATCTACCGGATCACCTTACCCCGGAGTTTCCACCTCCAATATTTCTGACCACGCACCCGGAGCTTGGAGATGTGTCGCGAGGGGATCTGCTGACGATACGCAACTTCTACGAATACATGAACGGCATCATCACGCCCGTGCAGATGGAAGGACTTCGTCTGCTGCTGACGCCATTTCCGCAGGAGGAATTCAACCAGACCGAGGACAGGAAGGTAGCGATGCAAAGCACGGGTGTCGCTTGCCTCGATTGCCATTCCAATTTCCACACCAACGGGGCGTTTCACCTCACCCCGGACGTGCGGCCGCAAGCCGAGCGCTTCCGGCTCGACACAACCAGCCTGCGCGGCTTGTTCAACCAGCAGATCCACGGATCCAAGCGCTCGCTGCGTTCCGTGGAAGACTTTACGGAGTTCGAACAGCGCACCGCCTATTTCAACGGCGATCACGTGAGCGCCACCCGCAAGGGCGTGAACCTGCCGGATCGGCCCAACCAGGTCGCGATGATGGCGCAGATGCAGAACATCATCGATTTTCCTCCGGCACCCAAGCTCGATCCCTTTGGACGACTTGACCCGGCTACCGCCAGTGCGCTGGAGATCAAGGGCGAGCAGGTGTTCATGGGAAAGGGCCGCTGCGGCGAATGTCATGTTCCAGCCCAGTCCTTCATGGACAACAATATGCACGACCTGAAGCTCGAGCGATTCTACAAAGTTGGTCAGACGTTCAACGACCAGGTTGCCATTCCAGATGGACCCATCAAGACCTTCACGTTGCGCGGGATCAAGGATTCTCCGCCCTATCTTCATGACGGCCGTCTGATGACGCTGGGCGATACCGTTGAGTTCTTCAACCTGGTGCTCGGAACGAAGCTCGACCAATCGGAAAAGGAAGCATTGGTGGCCTATTTGCTCACGCTCTAGACATCATCCGGGAAAAACCGTGGCCGACAATTAACTAGGTATTGAATGGAGGACAGTTCATGCGTGCCGCCATAATGACAGTAGTCCTGGCATTGTCGCCCTGCTGTGCGCTGGCGCAAATCGGCAATCCAGCCGGTCTTGCCCCCGATACCAGTATGGAGAAGCCTGGAGTTCCAGCACCGCACCAGACGAATTATCAGGATCGGCTTTTCGTACAGCTAATTACGGCAGGCGGCAGGGCCGAGATAGAGTTCGGGCGACTCGCGGCTGGAAAGACAAGCCACGAAGACCTCCGTGAATTTGCAAATCGGATGGTCGATGATCACAACAAGGCCAATGAGCAGCTGAAATCCGTGGCCGATAAAAGCAAGATTCCACTTCCCGAAGGGCTCGATCCAGATCACAAGAACATCCGTTCCGATCTCGAAAAGCTCGACGGCGCCGCGTTTGAGCTGGCGTACCTGAGGGCGCAGATCGTCGATCACCAAAGGACGGCGCAGCTCCTGGCTTGGGAGATAGGCTCGGGCGAGGATGCAGCGCTTCAGCGCTTCGCCTCCGAAAAGCTGCCGACGGTGCTTGAACATCTTGACCTGGCCCGCACGTTGCACGCGAAGCTGGCAGGCCAAGCCCTGTTCGCGCCGGATACGCAAAAGGCCAAATGAAGCGGCGGTCATGTGGCACCTGAAAGTTCAGCTGCCTTCCGTGAATGTC
>NZ_RZPW01000731.1:0-3080 GCF_003998455.1 Mesorhizobium sp. M7A.F.Ca.CA.001.08.2.1
CTTGCAGACGGCGCAGAATATCTTCACCCGCGCCGACAAGGTGCTGACCGAGCTCGAAGGCTTCACCAAGGACGTTCGCGGGCCGCTGACGCAGACCGTCCAGAACGTCCAGACCTTCTCCGATGCGCTGGCCAAGAATTCGGACGGCATCGACAAGTTCCTGTCCGCCGCCAGCACGCTGGCCGATGAGCTGAAAGGCGTTTCCGGCAAACTCGACGGCACGCTGAAGGCGGCCGAAGGCCTTCTCAACGCGGTCGACAAGGACAAGATCAAGAGCATCGTCGCCAATGTCGACGCAGTAACCGGTAACCTCAAGCAGACGTCGAAGCAGCTCGACGGCGTGATCAAGAACGTCGATACAGCCGTGGGGTCGGTCAACGACTTCGCCAAACGGACGCAAGGCACGCTGGCCAAGGTCGACAACGTGCTCGACGGTATCGATCCCGCACAAGTGCGCTCGGCGCTCGCCAACATCCAAAAGGCCAGCGAGAGCGCCGACAAGGCCGCCGCCGACATCGCGGAGGTGACCCACAAGTTCGCCAACCGGGCCGACGACATCGACCAGACGATCAAGGACGCAAAGCAGCTCGCGCAACGGCTCAACGATGCCTCGGTGCGGGTCGATGGCATTCTAGCCAAGGTCGATACCTTGCTCGGGTCGGGGCAGGCCGACGGCGTGATGGCGGATGCGAGGGCGACGCTGAAGTCGTTCAAGCAGGTTGCCGACACGCTGAATGCCCGCCTTGGCGTCATCACCGACAATCTGGCGCGATTCTCGGGCCAGGGGCTTTCGAACGTCGAAGCGCTGGTGCAGGACAGCCGCCGTTCGATCAGCCGCATCGAGGAGGCGGTAACCGATCTCAGCCGCAATCCGCAGCGCATCCTGTCGGGTGGCGACGGCGAGGTTCGGCAATTCGATGGCAGGGCGCGGCGTTGACTTCGGCGTCGGCGCGCCCCAGAAACATGAGCCGCGAAAGCGGGTCGATCTTACGATCCGGGGACAACGGGGATCGCGCGTGAAGTCTGTGTGGGTGAAAACGGGCGGGTTGACATCGGCTGCGGCACTGCTTGCTTTGACGCTGGCCGGCTGTGCGGCGTTGGGCGGCAAGCCCGCGCCGCTCGATACGTTCGAGCTGTCGGCGCCGTCGGTCGACGCGCATGGCCACAGCCGCCGCCAGATCCTGATCGCGCAGCCGTCGGCGCTCAAGGCGCTGGACAGCCAGAACATCGTCATCAAACCGTCGGATCGTTCGATCCAGTATCTCAAGGGCGCGCAATGGGCCGACCGGCTGCCGCTGATCGTGCAGGCGCGGCTGGCCGAGACCTTCCAGCGCTCGGGCAGCTTTGCCGGCGTCGGCAAGCCGGGCGAGGGCCTGGCGATCGACTATCAGGTGATCGTCGAGATCCGCTCATTCGAGGTTCGGGTCGACGGCGGCGAACATGCCGAGGTCGATCTGTTCGTGCGGATCCTGAACGATCGCAACGGCGAGGTCCGTGCTTCCAAGAGCTTCACCGCAGCCGCACCCGTCTCGGGCAGCGGCAATCCTGCTTATGTCAGCGCACTCGACAAGGCGTTCGGCGACGCCGCCGGGCAGATCGTGCGCTGGACGGATTCGGTGATCTGAGCGCGACGCGCGCCGGAATCCCACCAGGCTTCATCCCACCAGGCTTCTCTACCTACAAGTGGTCGAAGATCTCCGGCCGGAGCTTTCCGGTCTTCATCAGGTGCTGCAGGGTGTAGGTCACGGACAGCGCGTCATCGAGCGCATCGTGCCCCTGCAATGGCGGGTGCTTGACGCCGTAGTAATCCGCAAGCTTGTTGCTCGGCGTTCTCGCCAGATCCTCGATCGGCATTCCGGCTGCGATCAGCAGCTTGACGGCGTTGTCAAACCGGGTGGCCGGGATCGAAGGCTGAATGCCCCCGACATAGCAGCTGATGGCGATCATGTTCAATTCGTCCTTGCCCCAGGACCAGAATCGCGCCCCTTCGGAAAAACGATCGATGTCGGCGAGGGCATCCCCTAGTGCCACCCCTTTTGTCTCCAAATCTTCCTCGGTGATGCCGGTCAGTTTGGTGAAGAATGGGTCCAAGGCGTATCTCTGACCAAACCGGTCGACCGGTCTGATATAGGCCTTGTGTGTTCCGAGCAGGGGGAAGTCGCCTTCAAGTCCAAGCCTGACGGCGCCGATCTGTGCGATCACCGGGTCGGGATCGTGGGCCGCGCACCAGAATCTGCGTTGCGAGCCCTCCAGGCAAAGAAACTCGCAGTCGAAAATGATTGCCGTCTTCACGATCACACCCTGCGAGCGTTAGGGCAGCGGTACTGTGGATGAATTATGGCGCCGTCGGGAGATCGACTTAGGGCGGATTCCGAAGGCATCGATAGTCTTGCAAGACCTGTTGCGGGCAGGTTCAACGCGTACCGGACGTTAGAGCAGGCACAGGCGGGACCATGGCCCGCCTGTTCAATTCCTGTCTTAGTGCAGGCGGCCGCTCGCATGCGCCAGCATGGTGTAGACCTTGCCGGTGTCCGACGTCAGGTAGGTCTGCGCCATGATGTTGTCGCGGTCGTTGCGCGAGACATCCTTGAGCAGCTTCTCGAAATCGTCGCAGTAGCGGTCGACGGCGGCGCGGAACTCGGCCTCGGCCTGATACTTGCGACGGATCTCGTCGAACGTCTGCTGACCCTTCAGCGTGTAGAGCCGCCTTGTGAACACGTCACGCTCGCCGCGCCGGTAACGGTTCCACAGCTCGATCGAAGCATCGTGGTCGATGGCCCGCGCGATATCGACGGAGAGCGAGTTCAGCGATTCGACGACATGCAGGGGCGAGCGCTGGGCAGGCGTAGCGCGGGGCGCTTCCGCAGCCGCTGGGGGAGCTGCCGACCTGAGGTCCTCCTCGTTCGATGCCGCGGTCAGCAGATCGCGCACCCAGCCGCCCTGCGGCGTGCGGGCGTTGGCATCGCCGCGCGGACGCGGTGCCGCCTCGGTCGGACGGTCAAGGTCGAGCGTGCCGCGCAATGCAGGGCCGCCCAAGGGCGCCTGAGGCGTGCGCAGGTCCGGCTGCGGTGCCGGTACTC
>NZ_RZPW01000732.1:0-3078 GCF_003998455.1 Mesorhizobium sp. M7A.F.Ca.CA.001.08.2.1
GCCCCAGACGGCGGTGGTGCCGGGCAGGATGCGCCAGCGGCTGATCAGCCAGCCGAGCAGGCTGGAGGCTGTGACGGTCGCCACCACGACGCCAAGAAACAGCGGCCATTCCTTGTAGAAGACCGGAAAGATGTCGGCCGAGATCGACGCCGCGACGAGGCAGCCGACGATCGCCTGGGCGGCGCCGAACAGAAGACGCGGCACGCGCACCGTGGCGCCATTGGTGCCGGCGACGATGGCGGCCAGCATCGGCCCGATCAGCAGCGCCGCCGGCAGGGCGGCGAGTTCCAGCGCGCCGGCAAACAGCAAGGAAACAACCAGCAGGGCAAGCCACTGCCAGAGCTTGCGCATCCGCGCCATGCGCTCGAGTGTGGGCAGGTCCGGGGAGGGCTGCTCGGCCGAGGAATCCATGTTTCGCTCTTAGACCCGCAGGGCGAAAAATGCGAACCGCGATTCACAGAAAAATGATTGTCTCACCCGCCCAGGTGTCGAGTAACAGGTCTCACAAGCCGGCGTTGAACCGTTGCTCGATCTCATTGCGACCCATGCGGTCGAAATCGTCGGGGACGGAAAACTGGCCGGCCATAAAACCGACCCGTCGCGCCTGCAGCGCCGGCTGTTCGATCGGCACGATTCTGGCCAACGGCTTGCCGGCTTTGGCAATAACAAACGACTCGCCTTGGGCTGCACGTCTCACAAGGCGCGACAGATGAGCTTTCGCATCGCGAATGTTTACTGTCTGCGTCAAAGATTGCTCCTCAAAATTGGCATCGAACTCACCCCGTCTTGCTGTCGGCTAGGCCGAAGCCGCCGACGGGGTGGGTCTCGACTTGGAATTCAAAGCCGGCGATGAACGGCCGCGCCTTGGCGATCGCCGCCTGGACTTCGGGAAGCTGCAGCGAGGCCTTGTGGCTTTCGGCGTCGGTCCACACTTCGGTGACCCAGATCGCGTCGGCATCGGCGGGGTCGCGGGCAATGATATAGCTCAGGCAGCCCGGCAGGGCGCCGGTGCTGGCGCGCAGGAGATCCATGACCGCGTCGCGGTGGCCGCGCGACGCCCGCATCTTGCCGATCAGTCCGTACATTCCGTTGTCTCCCTTTGAAGTTTTCGACAAGAGCGTGCAGATCGCCAGTATGCCGATAGCCGTTCAAGGCATCAACTGGCCGCCATTCACCTCGATCACCTGGCCGGTGATGTAGCCGCTGAGAAGGTCGGAAGAGAGGAACAGATAGGCGCCGACGCAATCCTGCGCCGTGCCGGCGCGTCCCTGCGGAATGGTGGCGACCATGCCCTTGATCTGCTCGTCGGTCGAATAGCGCTCGTGGAACGGGGTGAGAATGGTGCCGGGCGCCACCGCGTTGACGCGGATGCCGAAGCCGATCAGCTCCTTTGCCATGCCGCGCGTCACATTGGAGACGAAAGCCTTGGCCGAGCCGTAAAGCCCGGCGCCGCCGCCCGCACCATTGCGGGCGGCGATCGAGGAGGTGTTGACGATGAAGCCGCCCTGTTTCTTCAGCCACGGGATCGCCTTGCGCGAAGCAGTCAGCACCGAACGGGCGTTGAGGTCCATCACCGCATCGTAATGCGCCTCGGTCTGCTCGGCATAGGGGATGCGGCCGAGCATGCCGCCGGCATTGTTGACCAGCCCGTCGAGGCGGCCGAAATATTGCGCACTGTCCTCGACGACGCGCTCGACATCGGCGGCAACGGAGAAATCGCCCTGGACGAGAAACACCTCGCCGCCCTTGTCGGCAATCGTCAGGCCGAGCTTCTCGGCGGCGTCGCGGCTCGAGTTATAATGCAGCGCCACCTTGCATTTCTGCGCTGCATAGGCCAGCGCGAGCGCCGCCCCGATGCCGGTCGATGCACCGGTAACCAGCACTGCCTTGCCGGCAAGATCGGGTATGCTGAGTGTGGTGGTTGGCACGGTTCTTCCTCCGGGATGTCTGCCTGCCCTTCGTAGGCCCTTGCCACCCCGGTGTTCAAGCCTTGGAGCAATTCAAGGAAAAGTGTGAGCGCTTTCCCCGGGGGATTTGCGTCAAACAAACCGCTCTACGGACGCAGATAGGCGTAACCCTGGCCTTGCAGTTCGGCGAGTTTGACGACGCCGCCCTTGTCGGCTGCATGAAATCCGGCGAGCAGGTCGGGGAGTGTGATGTCCATGCCGTGCATGGTGTTGGCGCAGGCGTGGGGTTCCAGTCCCTGCTGCACCAGGCCGGCGAAGCGCCCGGAAATCGCGGCCGATATGCCTTTCGACTTGAAGGCCGCGAGCGCGGGACCATGCACGACCAGCACGATATCGACCTTGCCGCCGGTGCCTTCATAATGGTTCTTGATGTTGCCGAGCACGAAATTGACCTTGTCGGTGTCGCTCAAGTGGTAGGCGACTTTTTGCCTTGTGGGCTCGGTGGCGGCTGCCTGTGCTGCCCGCAGACCGAGAAGCGTTCCGGTTCCGGCAAGAACCGTGCGGAACATATCGCGCCGGCGCATGGCATCCTCCTCCGCTTGGCGGCTGACCGCGAATTGCGTGACTCCAGCCGCAATACTAGCATAAATTGCCGTTGCGTCCTTTCGATGCGGAGGAGAGGTCACATGGCGTTGAAGGAATGGGCGTTTGGGTTGGGGGAATGGAAGACGGTTGCCGGCGCCGGGTTTTGCGCCGTGCTGCTCGGCGCGCTTGCCGGATCGGCCTCCGCCGACGATGCGCTGAAGCTTACCGAACTCAGTCCGAACGGCGCTGATGCCTGTTTCGGCCGCGTCTATGATGCGGCGCATCTCAAGGCGCACCCGAAGCAGAAGGTGGCGCGGATCTTCTTCTACTACGGCCATGATCCGGTCAGCCGGCCGAACGAGGAGCCGACCGGGAATTCCGACACGTCCTACAATGCCTTCATCGCCACCACCGTGCGCGGCGCCAAGTCGCCTGAATGGGCCGGCGGCTGGTGCAATCATGCTTCCGAGGACGGCAAGACGGGCCCGGTCCATTGCGGCATGGAATGCGACCGGACGCTTGCGTCGCTGAAGGTCGATGACAAGGGTCGGCTGTTCCTCTCGGATCTGCAGCCCGACATCTATCT
>NZ_RZPW01000733.1:0-3076 GCF_003998455.1 Mesorhizobium sp. M7A.F.Ca.CA.001.08.2.1
GACCTGGCTCCCGCACCCGCCGCTCGTCTTTGATCTCTGTTGATGGGAAACCTACCGTGTTTTATCCGCCTGTGGCGATCTAGGCCATCGGCGCCGCAGGTTCAAGGCTTCGCTTGCTGTCTCGTCCTTTCGTCGGTGCGGAAAGATCAAATCAGCACACCGCGATCCGGCCCCAGCAAATCTGGCTCGAGGCCACGGAGCGCGCGTTCATCGATATCAACTCGGCCCGCTCAACGCTCGTTCGTGCCCGCGAACTTGGCCACGCAGTGGCAATCGACGACTTCGGCACCGGCTACTCCAGCCTGTCCTATCTCGAGGGGCTGCCGCTCGATGCGCTCCTAATCGACAAATCGTTCATCGATACGATCAGCACGAATTCCGCCACCAATTCCGTCACCGCGCATATCATCGACATGGCCAAGACACTAAAGCTGAAGATCGTTGCCGAAGGCGGGGAAACGCAGGCGCAGGCCGACTACCTCGCGGCGCGCGACGTCGACTACGGCCAGGGCCGGCTGTTTGCCAGACCCATGCCCGCGTCCGAGTTCGTCGCCGACTGTCGCCGGTGAAACCGACGGCTTGATGATTGTCTTCCTCAACGAGGCGCAGCGTTCTCAGCACGGCCCGTCGCCAACGACGCGATAGTCCGCGGCACGGGCTTCGCAGGAATTGGGGAAGGTGCGCATCTCGCCATGCCGGCGCGCGCACACCGGCGCATATTCGCGGGTGCAGAACGTCTGCTCTTCACCACCGCCGCCGCCGCCACCGCCGCCACCGTCGCGGCACGGACCGTCGCGCACGATGCGGTAGCCGGCCCGGTCGGCAAGACAGGCATTGGCGAAGGTCTGGCGATCGCCGCCGCGCCGGGCACAGACCGGCTCGTACTGCTTGCTGCAATATTGCGGTTCCGGCCGGGGCGGACGCGGACGCGGCCCTGGTCCGTCATCGACGACGACGGTGCAGGCGGCAAGAAGTGCCGACAGCAACAGGATGACAAAACCCTGCCGCGAAAAGATTGCCGCCAGATATTTCATGATGATCTCCCACGATCGCGTCCCCGGTTGCCGATCCTCGCCATTCCCTTGCCAAATGCAATCCCCGTTTGCAGCCCTTTCAGTCGGAAACGCGCTGGGGCTGTAGGCGGCGTCGACTTCCTCGGCCACCTCGACATCTGGCCCATTCGTGGCCCGGTTCTGGCCGATGACCCGGCCGGCAAGCAAGCCTATGCCGAGCCCATCGATGCTCAGGTCAGTCGATTGATGCGTCGGGACGCGCCAGTACGGCGGCCCGCGGCGGTATCTTGCAACCATCACGTTTCCGTGCGATAAATTCCGTGTTCGGGCATTTGCGACCCGGAGAGCGGAACGTTTTGGACGACCTTTCCCCGATACTGTGAATCTCTGACGGCCCCGTTTTCGGCGGGGGGTTTGACCATGCGCCAATGCATGACTGCCGAAGCAACCACCGGGAACTGCCCTTTGCGCCAGGCGGCGGGCGGGACCACCAAAGACTGAACGGGTGAAGGAGTTTCCCCAATGGCCCAGACCGGCACCGTTAAATTCTTCAACGCGACCAAAGGCTTCGGTTTCATCACGCCCGATGGTGGCGCCAAGGATGTGTTCGTCCATATCTCCGCGATCGAAGCTTCCGGCTTGCGCACGCTCGTTGACGGCCAGAAGGTCACCTTCGACGTCGAGCCGGACCGCATGGGCAAGGGCCCCAAGGCCGTCAACCTCCGCGCAGCCTGAGCCATCGGCGCGCCGCATGTCACTTAGACGTGCGACGGAGGCTCCATGCCTGCACCTGGCCTGGAGAGGGATCTGAATTTGGAAAGGCGCGGCGATCTTCGTCGCGCCTTTTCCTTATCGAAGGCGCGGGCCAGTGATGTCGCCCAAGCGGCCGGGTTCTGGGCAACGACTTGCATAAAAACAAAGACCCGAAGCATGCCGCAACGTGCTTTAGACGCCCGCAAAACTTTCTCTTGCCGATGACGCTAAAATAAAGGACAAATTTCCACTCGGGCATTTGCCGGCCCGAGACTGGAGTTTATGGGACAAAGGAGCTTCCCATGCCGCAGACCGGCACCGTCAAATTCTTCAATCATGCCAAGGGCTTCGGCTTCATCACGCCCGATGATGGCGCGAAGGATGTTTTCGTCCATATTTCAGCTGTGCAGGCGTCCGGTCTTCCCGGCCTCGAGGATGGGCAGAAAGTGTCGTTCGATACCGAGCCGGATAAGCGCGGCAAGGGTCCCAAGGCCGTCAACCTGTCGGTCGGCTGAGCCGGCTTCGAACCGGCGCTCCCGGGCAGATCGCTCCCTTGAGAGCCTGTGATTTTTGACGTCCGTTTTGAATAAACACGTTAAAATCCGTTCAGCCCCCGTTCAGCCACGGTCGCATATTAGTCTTCGGTAAAGCCGGACCGCATCCCCGAAACTGCACGGGCCGGAACGAAGGAGACCGACATGAACCGAATTTTCAAAACCGCCGTCCTGGCCGCTGCCGTGGCCGCCACCACGCTCACGGCCTTGCCCGCCGCCAATGCGCGCGACTGGCGCCGTCATCATGGCCATCATGGCAATGGCGATGCCATTGCCGCCGGCGTGCTCGGCCTCGCGGCCGGGGCGCTGATCGGTGGCGCATTGGCCAATGACCGCCCGCCGCCCGACGCTGACCGCTACTACGATGACGGTTACTACGATCGTGACGTCGTGGTGCGCCCGGCCCCGGTCCGCCGCTATTATGCGGAGCCGCGGGTGGTCTACGCCAATCGTTATGCCGAACCGTGGACGCGTGACTGGTACGAATATTGCTCGGACCGCTACCGCAGCTTCAATTCCCGTACCGGCACGTTCACCGGCAATGACGGCGAACAGCATTTCTGCACTGCCAACTAACCAAGGGCTTCCCTGCCCCAAAACAGAAAAGCGCTGACCGCAAGGCCAGCGCTTTCAGGCTGCTGACAAACCCCTGGCATTTGCCGGGGGTTTTTGATTCACTGGGTCATGTTGAAGCGACCCGCCCCTGAACAGACCGCGCTCGAGATGGTAACGCTGGATCAGTTGGTTCCGGCTGAT
>NZ_RZPW01000734.1:0-3075 GCF_003998455.1 Mesorhizobium sp. M7A.F.Ca.CA.001.08.2.1
GCTTACCCTGCCTCTGATTGGCATATGGGTGCGGATGCTGATGGTGCCGTACCACTACCTCGCTCCGGCGATCGTTGCGATTTGCTGCATCGGCGCTTACAGCGTCTACAACGACTCGTTCAGCATCTACACAATGGCCCTGTTCGGCCTCGTCGGCTACATCCTGATCAAGCTCGACTTCGAACCAGCGCCGCTGCTGCTCGGCTTCGTGCTGGGACCGATGCTGGAGGAGAACCTGCGGCGGGCAATGGTGCTTTCCCGTGGCGACCCGACCGTGTTCCTCACCCGGCCCGGCAGCCTCATGCTGATCGTTCTGGCCGCGATACTGTTGGTCCTGGTGCTGTTGCCCAGCATACGCTCGAGGCGCGAGGAAGCGTTTCAGGAGTGACTTCGGGTAGGAGGGAAAAACCCGGCGCGTCAGGCATCTCAGCCAGCGATTGAGTCCTTCCAAAAATGGTGTCGCGCAGGTCTTGACGGAGTTGCATGGGAGCTATCCGAATTGCGGACGGTCGACCGACGCGATTGGCAAGTGACGCCGTGGCCAAGGATGAGCGCTGGTGGCATCGTCCGAGACGATGCATCACTTCCCAATCGCGACTGGGGCTAACGCCGTCGTATCATTATCAGAACTGCGTCGCCTCCTGGGCGACTAGTTGGCCCGTTGTCATCGGAACGTTCCCGATCGACGGACTAAGCCACGCAATTGGGAGGATTTATGCCGTATTCGGATTTCAAGGGGAAGGTTGCGATCATAACGGGGGCCGGTGCAGGTATCGGCCTTGCCATTGCTGAAGCGCTTGTCAAGGAAGGGGTGCGTGTTGCTGGCATGGATATCAATCTGGATGGTGTGAGCCGGGTTGAGCAGCGCGTTGGGAAAGACAAGTTCCTTGCCTTGCAGGTCGACATCACTGATCCGGCGAATTGCAAACGGGGCGTGGATGCTGCTGCAGAGCATTTCGGTGGATTGCATGTCCTCATCAACAATGCCGCGCTCGGCATGAACGCCGTGCACCCACATTACGAGACTCTCCCCTTGCAGATCGAAGACGTCAGCGAAGAACTGTGGAAAAAATTCATGCTGACCAATGTCTGCGGCACGTTCAACATGTCGCGCCAGGTCGTTCCGCGCCTGCGTCCGCAGAAATGGGGCCGCATCATTAACGTCAGCACGAGCTACTTGACCATGATGCGGCCGGGCTTTTCCCCCTACGGACCGTCAAAGGCGGCTCTCGAAGCATGGTCGATGATGCTGTCGCGCGAACTCGATGAATCAGGCATCACCGTCAACGTCGTGTTGCCGGGCGGGCCGGTAGACACGGCCATGGTTCCCGATAGGGATGGCCTTGATCGCGAGACGCTTATCCGCCCCGAGATGATGGCTCCGATGATTCTGGCGCTCTTGACCAGCGAGGGCGACAAAATAACCGGCAAACGCTTCCTCGCGGTCGATTGGGACAATACGATCAGCGACCCGCAGCTTCAGACCCACCGGACCGCGGCCTGGCCGGAGCTAGCCACTCCGCTCGCAGCGTTGGCGCCGAAGAAGGGGTGAATGTCCTCCATGGACTAACCTCCCATGTACAGCGTGGCGGGAGGGGAACAACCAGCCAGACAAGGGATTTGCCTCTTTCCGGCAAGACAGCTCTCCTCGAGGGAGGCCGGGTCGTTGACCGGCTTGATGAAGTTCTGAAAACCGCTGAAGCGGGCGCGTGCCCAGTTGGGCAAAAGATGCGTCCGTCATGGCAGACCGCACGGCCTCAACCAGCGGATAAACGATCACCAGAACCAGAAGTATGGCGATCGGCGCCAACAGCAAATAGGGCAGCCCTTCAAAGCTTTGGCGTCGCCTCTTCGAACGAGCTATGTCCTTCCACTCAGCAGTTACTGAAACTTCGCTCAAATGCGCGACCTCCAGCGATGCGCGGACACCAGGGCGGTCGAATTCAGCATTGGGATAGTTGGCTGGACGCGCGCTCAGAGCCTTCGATGGGATGGACCTCGTCGCGTTCCACGATGTAAGGCGTGAACGCGGAAGACTTGTCGATATCCAAGTGACACAGCCGGTCCGCCCCCGGAGCGGACATCTCAAGACTGGCAAAAGGATGGCGGCGTGATTGGTCCCAGCGTGAGCCTAGGCTGCGAGCTGGTTCTTCACGAATGCACCATCCTTCATGATGGCGGACATGTAGCGGCCTTGACTGCCCAGCGCAGACAGATCCTTCACGGGATCCTTGTCGACCACGAGGAGGTCGGCAAAGGCGCCTGCCGCGATCGTGCCGACCTTGCCTTCCATACGGACGAGTTCGGCGGCGGTAAGGGTTGCCGATTTGATCACCTCGATCGCCGGCAGCGCCTCCGCGCGGATCAGGAACTCTTCGGACTGATAGCTGTGCATCGAGCCCAACACGTCGGTGCCGTAAGCCAGCTTGACGCCGGCTGCCCGCATCGTCTCCAGCGATTCGGGACCTCTTGCGCGCACCCATTTCAGGCGTTCCACAAAGCCGGGATCCAGCTTCAGCGCATCGGCCTCGCGGATCTGCGCTTCATAGGCGGCGATCGTCGGCGTGACGATCGCACCTTGCTTCGCAGCGGTGGCAGCGGTTTGAGGGGTAATAAGTGTCGCGTGTTCGATCGAATGAATACCGCATTCGAGTGCACGTGCGACGGCCTCGTCGGTGTGGGTGTGCACCGACACATACATCTTGGCCTTGTCGGCTTCGTCCTGGAACGCGCGCAGCTCATCCATCGAATAGCCGAGATATGGCCGAGGAAAATGGGAGGATGCCGCGCCGCCATTGGCCATCACCTTGATGAATCTGGCGCCCTTGCGAACCTCGTCGCGAGCGGCACGGCGGCAGTCGTCGACGCCGTCAACGATGCGTCCTACCGAGCCGAGTTGGTCGAGTTGACGGTCGCCACTGATCATGTCGTAGCGCGTCCGATAGTCCGAATGGCCGCCGGTCTGCACCATGGCCTTGCCGCAAATGACCAGGCGAGGACCTTCGATAAGACCCTGCTCTATCGCATGGACCTGAGCCACAGTCGCGCCGCCGAGGTCGCGCACGGTGGTGAAAC
>NZ_RZPW01000735.1:0-3075 GCF_003998455.1 Mesorhizobium sp. M7A.F.Ca.CA.001.08.2.1
TCAGAAACGCACCGTCGAGGACACGTGGCGCCACATCGGCCACCTCGTCGAAACCATCGAGGCAGCCGAATGCAAAAACTACTTCGCAAAAGCCGGGTACGCTTCCGTCAAAACGTGAAACGCTCTAGCAGCGCCTGGTGATCGTCTCCGAAGGCCGCGATCATGCGCACACCGGTCACATCCTGTGAAAGTTTGGTCAGGCCTTCGAGATAGGGTTTCTTGCCGGTCGATTGCTGCATCGGCCCATCAAAAACGACGTCGTCAGCGACATAGGATGCTGCCTTTTCGAGGTCGTGTCCTGTCCACGCTTTGGTGAAGGCAGTGGCGATGTCGAGGGGTGCTGTCTGTGTCATGGCTTTGTCCTGATAGATTGATTCAGAACCCCGCGCCCTTTCCGCATTCAAGGACCAACGGCGAGCCGGCTTCCCGGTTCCTCCTTTGAGGTGAATGGTGACATTTCGGCCTCTCGCCACCTCGGCGGCGTTCGGCTACATCTGCCGGCTGGAGACCTGAAATGACTGAACTCGACACCCGAAAGACCATCGTGCTGACCGGCGCCAGCCGCGGCATCGGCCACGCCACCGTCAAGCGTTTTTCGCGCGAGGGCTGGCGCGTCATCACCTGCTCCAGGCAGGCTTTCGCCGAGGACTGCCCGTGGCCGGCCGGGCCGGAAGACCACATCAAGGTCGATCTCGCCGATCAGGAGGATGTCGGCATCGCCGTCTCCGAAATTCGCCACCGGCTGGAAGCGCATGGCGGCCAGTTGCATGCGCTGGTCAACAATGCCGGCATTTCGCCGAAGCTCAAGGACGGCAACAGCCGCATGAATTCGATCGACACGCCGATGCATGTCTGGCGCGACGTGTTCCAGGTCAATTTCTTCGCGCCGATCATGCTGGCGCGCGGGCTGTTCAAGGAACTGGCGGCGGCCAAGGGCTCGATCGTCAACGTAACCTCGATCGCCGG
This sequence comes from Mesorhizobium sp. M7A.F.Ca.CA.001.08.2.1, assembly GCF_003998455.1. Classification (NCBI taxonomy): domain Bacteria; kingdom Pseudomonadati; phylum Pseudomonadota; class Alphaproteobacteria; order Hyphomicrobiales; family Phyllobacteriaceae; genus Mesorhizobium; species Mesorhizobium sp. M7A.F.Ca.CA.001.08.2.1. Next base: position 967 of record NZ_RZPW01000735.1, read on the forward strand.
AACCCGCGTGCATCCCTTCGCCGGCACGGCCTACGCGACATCGAAGGCGGCACTCGGCTCGCTGACGCGCGAGATGGCGCATGATTTCGGTCCGCACGGCATCCGCGTCAACGCGATTGCGCCGGGCGAAATCGATACCGCGATCCTGTCGCCGGGCACGGACAAGATCGTCGAGACCATTCCTCTCAGGCGCCTTGGCACCACGGCCGAAGTCGCCGACATCATCTTTTTCCTGTGCTCGCAGCAGGCGTCGTATGTGACTGGCTCGGAAATCCACATCAATGGCGGCCAGCACGTGTGACAAAACAGGATGCTCATCCTGTTATGGTGAGAACAGCCTTGCCGCTGAAGCTGCGCTGTCGCAGTGCGTCCAGCGCTTGAGCGACGTCTGTCCACGGCGCCGTCAAGGCCACGCGCGTTTCGAGCCGGCCGGCTGCGACCAGAGCGAGCAGTGAGGCGATGTCCTCGCCGATGCCTGGACCAGACGTGTAGTACGCAAAAGTCTGAAGCCTTGCCCCTTCATGATCCGGAACGAACTGGCGGAATCCGACGGGCGTCAGCTCGCCGCTGCTCGAACCGAACATGACGATGGTCCCGCCAAGTGCGATACGTTCGATCGCGCGTGCGAGGCTTTGGCCGCCGACCGACTCGGTGATCAGCGAGAACGGCCCCTCGGCCAGATCGATCGCTTCGACAACCTGCCGGGCTCCGAGGCCGCGGAGATCGTCGGCGTGCCGGGCCGCGGCGATTGCCGTCACCGAGGCGCCTTGCTCGCGGGCGATCTGGATCTGAAAACGGCCGACCGCTCCGCTTGCACCGGTGATCAAGACCTGCTGGCCGGCGAGGTCGCCGCCATGGCGTAGAGTCCTTAGTGCCGTCGTACCGGCGACAGGAAGCGTGGCTGCGGAAACGAAACTGACGCTGTCCGGCAGGACGGCGAGACGGTCGATTGGGACTGCGATGCGTTCGGCCCAACCGGCCTCGTCGACCAAAGCAACAACCCGGGCGCCGACGGCTGGCCCGGAACCATCGGCTGCTCTTCGTTCGACAATCCCCGCGATGTCCTGGCCGGGTGTCCAGCCCTCGGGGCGTATGGCAAGCAGGCGCAGTTCGCCCCGGTTCAACGAAGTTGCGTGGACAGAGACAAGCGCTTCGTTCGAAGCCGGTTGAGGCTCGGCGATGTCGGCGAGCCTCAACCCGGTCGCGCTTTCGGGAGAGATGACCAGGGCGAGCATGGTGTACCTTGTTGCTGGCTTGTCGGTGCCAGCTTGCTGTGGAAAGCACGGCAAGCTGAGTACGAGCCGGAGCTTATCGACTTTCGCCGTTAAAGAATTTAGCTATCATGGCGTTTAATCGCTAATAACAGTCAACCATGAGACAACCCCTCAGCTACCCCTGGCTCGATCTCGATGTGGATGACCCTGCCGCGCCGGCGATTGCCGTGCGCGTCGACATCCCCGACACCAGAGCGGAAGTCCCCGCCCATCGGCACCGCAAAGGCCAACTCGTCTTCGCACTCGGCGGCGGCGTCACATGCCGCGTTCCAAGCGGTCTATGGATGGTGCCGCCGCATTGCGGGGTGTGGATCCCCGGCGGCATGGAGCACAGCAATGTCGCAACCGCCAACGGCCGGATTTTTTTCGTCTACATAGAGCCGGGAGCCGCCGATCTGCCGGAGCGGTGCTGCACGTTTTCAATCTCGCCCCTGCTGCGCGAATTGATCATCGAGCTTTCCGATCGGGTGGAGGGTGACGGGGCGAGGGGCGAACTCTTGACCAAGATGCTGCTCACCGAATTGCCACGCATGCCTGTCCAGCAATTTCACCTGCCGATCTCGTCCGAGCCACGCTTGAACAGGATCGCCGAAGCGTTGGCGCAAGACCCTGCCGATCGCAGCACACTGGCGGAATGGGCCAACCGCATCGCGCTCAGCGAGAGCAGCCTCGCCCGCCTTGTGGCAAAGGAGACGGGGCTGAGTTTCGGGCGCTGGCGCCAGCAATTGCACTTGATCGTTGCAATTCGGGAACTGGCTTCCGGCAAGAGTGTCCAGCAGGTCTCGGGCGATCTCGGCTATGGTTCCGTTACGGCCTTCATCACCATGTTCAAGAA
>NZ_RZPW01000736.1:0-3020 GCF_003998455.1 Mesorhizobium sp. M7A.F.Ca.CA.001.08.2.1
ACCTTGAGCGCCTCGCGTTCGATCTTGAGCTGCATGATGCGGCGATCGATCTCGTCCAGCGCCTCGGGCTTGGAATCGACCTGCATGCGCAGCCGCGATGCGGCTTCGTCGACCAGGTCGATCGCCTTGTCCGGCAGGAAGCGATCGGCGATGTAGCGGTTGGACAGCGTCGCCGCCGCCACCAGCGCTGAATCCGAAATGCGCACCTTGTGGTGCTGCTCGTATTTCTCCTTCAGGCCGCGCAGGATCGAAACGGTGTCTTCCACCGTCGGCTCGTCGACGAAAACCGGCTGGAAGCGCCGGGCAAGGGCTGCATCCTTCTCGACATGCTTGCGATACTCGTCGAGCGTGGTGGCGCCGACGCAGTGCAGCTCGCCGCGCGCCAGCGCCGGCTTCAGCAGGTTGGACGCATCCATGGCGCCATCCGCCTTGCCGGCGCCGACCAGCGTGTGCATCTCGTCGATGAACAGGATGATGTTGCCGCTGGCCGAGGTGACTTCGGAGAGCACGGCCTTCAGCCGCTCCTCGAACTCGCCGCGATATTTGGCGCCGGCAATCAGCGCGCCCATGTCGAGCGCCATCAGCTGCTTGTCCTTCAGCGATTCCGGTACGTCGCCATTGACGATGCGCAGTGCCAGGCCTTCGGCGATCGCCGTCTTGCCGACGCCGGGTTCGCCGATCAGCACCGGATTGTTCTTGGTGCGGCGCGACAGCACCTGGATGGTGCGGCGGATCTCGTCGTCACGGCCGATCACGGGGTCCAGCTTGCCGGCACGGGCATCCGCAGTCAGGTCGCGCGCGTATTTCTTCAGCGCGTCGTAGCCCTGTTCGGCACTCGCCGAATCGGCGGTGCGGCCCTTGCGGACATCGTTGATGACCTGGTTGAGCGCCTGCGCGGTGACGCCGGCCTTGGCCAGTATGTCGGCGGTCTTGGCCGACTTTTCCATGGCGAGCGCCTGCAAGAGCCGCTCGACCGTGACAAAACTGTCGCCGGCTTTCTTGGCCAGTTCCTCGGCGGTCGAAAACACTTTCGCCAGCGGCTGGGCCAGATAGAGCTGGCCATTGCCGCCCTCGACCTTGGGCATCGCTTCGAGCGCCGTCTCGACGCCAAGCTTGACGTCGCGGACGTTGCCGCCGGCGCGTTCGATCAGCGACGCGGCCAAGCCCTCGTCGTCGTCGACGAGCACTTTCAGGATATGTTCAGGGGTGAATTGCTGGTGGTTGCGGGAAAGCGCCATGGTCTGCGCGGACTGGATAAAGCCGCGCACGCGCTCTGAGTATTTCTCAAGGTTCATATCTGTCTCCTTCCATCACCGGCCCGCTTTGCGGCACCGGATCCGATTGCGGTGACGGACCCGCTCATTCGAGCCGGGTCCAGTTGAGGCTGATATGGTGCACAGGCGCTGAACCCTCAAGACGTCCCGATATCGGCAACCACATAATATTGCACGGCCGCCCAAACGAAAACGGCGGAGATTTCTCTCCGCCGCTCAATGCCTTGAAATGCCGTTGGGTCAGTTATCGATATCGACATTGACCGGTTGGGCGTTGCCGCTGTCGGCCGGGGCCGCAGCCACCTCGCCGGCGTCGGTCCCGGAACTGGCATTGTCACTACCGCCATCAACCTGATCGGCGTTGACGCGCGGGCGGCGCGGACGACGCGGACGACGGGCAGCACCGCTTTCGGCGGCCGCCTCGTTGAGTTCGGCCTGGGCGGCAAGACCTGCCGGGGAAAGGTTCTCGAACGACGGAGCCGGTTCGGCCGGCGCCACAGATTCGGTCGGCGAAACGGCTTCGCCCTGGACCGGGATCTCGTTGCCCTGGGGCTGACCACCTTGCTCGGCGGACGATGAAAAGTCGCGCTGGCCGTTCTGGCCATAGCCGCCATTGGGGCGGCGATCACGATGGCGCCCGCCATTGTTGTCGCGGCCGCCATTGTTGCGCCCGCCATTGTTATCGCGGGCCTCGCGGCCACCTTCCCGGTTCAGCGCGACCTCGGCCGGCGTACCTTCGATAACCGGCTGCGGGCCGGCGCCATGGTTGACCACCGGGATCTGGACGTCGGAAGCAGCGTTGCTGTTGTTGCCGCTATTGTCGAAATCGTCGCGGTCCTCATCGCCATCATCGTCGAAATCATCGCGATTCTGCTGCGTGTTCTGGATCGGCATCTGCGCCTGTGCGGCCGCAATGATGCGATTGTAATGCTCGGCGTGCTGGAGATAGTTCTCCGCCATGACCCGGTCGCCGGAGCTGTGTGAATCACGGGCAAGGGTGGCGTATTTTTCGGCGATCTGCTGAGCCGAACCCCGGATCTTCACGTCCGGGCCATTGCTCTCGTAGTTGCGCGTCAGGGGATTAGGCCCCTTGCGGTTGTTGTTGTTATTGTTGTTATTGTTACCACCGCCGCCGCCATTGTTGTTGCGACCGCGCATGCGCCTGTTCTGCTGTTGTGGCCTCATCAAACTCTCTTCATTTTGAAATTTTCGAAAAACTCTTCACGAACGGAGGCGCTCATGCAGCCAGCCGTTTCGTCTCTTCACCGGCGTTCGCCCGCATCGATTGCGTTGGCGCCACGTGTCATCCTGTTCCGGTTACATCACTTGCCGGACGATTCCCGCACGAAGCTTGGGCATCGTTTGCGCAAGAAGGCAGCTATTTCCAAGGAAAACCGAATCGCTAAGAGCACTGCCTGCTTCGTCTCATCCGGTTAAGGCGACCCTAGCCGCATTCCCCGGCATTGCCAAGCGCTTTTTTGCACTGCGTCAAGGCTTTATCCTTTCAAAGACAATAACCCTGTCGTTTCCACCGAGGTCACGGAAAACACTGCCCGGCACGTAGCCGGCTGCAGTGAATATCTCGCAGACCTCGTTGCGTTGCGTATGGCCGATCTCGACCGCAATTCTGCCTTCAATTTCCAAAAACCTTGCCGCTTCCGCAGCGATGGTTCTGTAGGGGTTCAGACCGTCCGCGCCGCCATCCAGGGCTAGGCGCGGGTCGAAATTGCGGACTTCGTCCTGCAG
>NZ_RZPW01000737.1:0-3068 GCF_003998455.1 Mesorhizobium sp. M7A.F.Ca.CA.001.08.2.1
CCCATATCGATTTAAAAGCGCTATGGCTGCATGGCAGCAATGCAAATTGTGCAATGCAGCATTAACGCGCGTTCACGGACCTGACACAAAGAAACCCGAATCGGAAAATGCCTTAGCGCCAACGGCTTGACCGGATCGGCTGCAAAAAAGACCAAACTGGGGGGAGAAGCAGCATGGCGAGCTATTCGTCGCGGGTCAGGGCGGATATCGCGCGCTGGCAGCAGGCCGGCATGATCGACCCCGCGACGGCCGATTCGCTGGCGCGCGATGTCGAGGCCAACGAGCGCAAGTCGCTGAGCTTCGGCTCGATCCTGGCTATGATGGCCGCCTTGCTGTTCGGCGCCGCCATCCTGATTTTCGTCGCCGCCAATTGGGACGCGATCCCGAGGCTGGCGCGCGTGGCGGCGCTGTTTGCCGTCATCCTTGGCGGCTATGTCGGCGGCGCGGTGCTGAAGGCCCGCGACCATGCGGCAATCGGGGAAGCGCTGTGGATCGTGGCGGCCGCGGCTTTCGGCGGCTCGATCGCGCTGATCGGCCAGATGTATCATCTCTCGGGCGACGAGGCCTCGGCTCTGGTGACCTGGGGAGCCGGCACGGCGCTGGCGGCGGTTGCGCTGCGATCGAACCCGCTGACGGTGGCTTCGGTCGGCATCGCCGATGCCTGGCTGTTCCTCAAAGGCTTCGACTATTACAGCCGCAGCGATTTTCCGCACGGCTTCGTCGTGATGGCGATCGTGCTGTTTGCCGTCTCGTTCTGGACCCGCAGCCAGGCGGCGCGCCACCTGATTATCCTGTCGGTGCTGTTCTATCTCATGCTGCTGGTCACCAACCACGACACGCTGCAGGTGGCGATCCCGCTGGTCGTCGCCTCGGCGCTGCTGTTCGCGGCCTCGGTCTTCGCGCCTGGCCCGGTCGACCGGGTCGTGCAACTCGGCGGCCGCTTGCCCTTGCACGCGCTGCTCGGCTTCCTCACCGGCCTCGCAATGATCCAGTTCGAACTCGCCGACGAGAGCACCTACAACAGCGGTTTTGCCCTCGCTTCGGCGATCGCGCTGGCCGGTGTTGTCGCCGCGATCGTGCTGGCAGGACGGGGGAGCCGTGGGCTACGCTGGCTTGCCTATCTCGGCTTCGCCTTCGAACTCGCCATCATCTATGTCGTGACCCTGCAATCGATGCTCGATACGGCCGGTTTCTTCCTGGCCGCCGCGGTGCTGCTCGGCATCCTCGCGATCGTCATCATCCGCGTGGAAAAACGCATGAAGGGCCCAGACGCCAAGGGAGCCACGGCATGATCACCGGGAAAAGGCTTGTCATCTCGGCGCTGGTGGTGGCGCTCGTCCAGATAGGCTTCCTGAGCTGGATCATCGCCGGCCGGGCGGCGATCCTGCGCAACGGCAAGGAAGTGCTGCTGAAGATCGAACCCGTCGATCCGCGCGACCTCCTGCGCGGCGACTATATTATCCTGGGCTACGAGATTTCGCGCATACCGGTGAAAATGATCGCCAACATTCCGCCCGACAAATTTTCAAGCGACGATACGTCGATTGTGGTGCGCCTGAAGAAGGGCGCCGACGGCTATTGGCAGCCGACGGCCGCCTGGTTCGGCCAGGCGCCAACGATGGCAACCGCCGACGAGGCCGATATTCTAGGCCACATCGCCGAAGGCTGGGACCTTCGCGGCGAAGAGGCGACCATCGCGCCGGACTATGGCATCGAGCGCTTCTATCTGCCGGAAGGCGAGGGGATGGCGATCCAGAACGACATGCGGGTGCGGCCATTCGGCATCCGTCTTGCGCTTGCCGGCGACGGCACCGCGCAGATCAAGGCGCTGGTCGACGGCGACAAGACGCTGTTCGAGGAACCACTCTACTAGGTCCCTTATTTCCGATGGTGTGAAGCATGCCAGTTAGCCTGTCGACGCGTGACGACATCAACCTCGACACTGTCTTCCGCGTCGCCTGGAAGAAGGACACGGTGGAGATCAGCGAGAAGGCCTTGCAGCGCATCGCCGAATGCCGCGTCTCGTTTCTGAAGCTGATTGAATCCGATCCGCCACCGGTCATCTATGGCGTCACAACCGCCATGGGGGAATTGGCAAGCCGCAAGCTCGAACCTGACGAGCGCGATCGCCATGCGCGCATCAAGGCGTTTGCCGCCGCCACCTCGTTCGGCGATCCCTTGCCGGATCGCGTGGTCAGGGCGATCGTGCTTGCCCGTCTGACAAACTTCATCGAGGGCAACGCCGCCACCACGCCGCGCATCGCGCTTGCCGTGGCCGCGATGCTCGACGGCAGGCCGATGCCTGTCGTGCCGGCCTCCGGCCAGGGCGGCGCCGGTGAGATCCTGGCGCTCTATCCCTTGTTTGCAGAACTTTCGACGCGCTTCGACCTCGAGGTCAAGGAACGCGGCTCGCTCATCAACGGCTCGCCCTGCGCCGCCGCTTTGGTGGCCGACGCAGCGCTCGCGGGGCGCCGCCGCATCCGCATGGCGCAAAAAGTTTTCGCGCTGTCGATCGAAGCGTTTCGCGCGCCGCTCGAGCACTATGACGCGGCGCTCGACACGCTCTGGGGCGATGAGCATGAGACGGCTGCCCTGCAGGGATTGCGGGAGTTTCTGGTTGGCGCCGGCGATGGGCGACGCAACTATCAGGCGCCGGTCAGCTACCGCATCGTGCCGCGCGTCCTCGGCCAGGCGCATCGTGCGCTGGCGACGGCCGAGCGGGCGGCCAATGTGTCGCTGGCCTCGGTATCGGACAATCCCGTCTACATCCCGCCCGACGATGCACATCGGCTCGGCCGCTGCATCTCGACCGGCGGCTATCACAATGCGATGGCAACGCCGGCGCTGGACGATCTGGCGGCGATATGGGCCGACATCTGCCTGCTCTGCGACCGCCACGCCTCGAAGCTTCTGAACGGCAAGGTGTCGCTGCTGCCGGATCTGCTGATGACCGGACGTCACTCAGCCGACAGCGATGGCCATGGCAATGTCGGCTATGTGCCGATGGCGATCACCGGCTATCTCGAACAGGCCAAGCTGGCGGCGCAACGTACCTTCATTCCGGGCAC
>NZ_RZPW01000738.1:0-3064 GCF_003998455.1 Mesorhizobium sp. M7A.F.Ca.CA.001.08.2.1
GCCGAAGCGGGTTGGCGCCGGCGCACCGGTGCGCCGTCCGGTCACGCCTGAAGTGGCGCGTCCGGCCAAGCCGACCAAGAGCGAGGAAGATCGCCGCCGTGGCAAGCTGACGCTGAATTCGGCATTGTCCGACGAAGATGCGCGAGCCCGTTCGCTGTCGTCGATGCGTCGCCGCCAGGAAAAATTCAAGCGCGCGATGCACAATGAGCCGCGCGAGAAAGTCATGCGCGAAGTGATCCTGCCAGAGACCATCACCATCCAGGAACTGGCGCAACGCATGTCCGAGCGCGCGGTCGACCTGGTCAAGTTCTTCATGAAGCAGGGCCAGATCCTGAAGCCGGGCGACGTCATCGACGCCGACACGGCCGAGCTGGTCGCCACCGAATTCGGCCACACGGTCCGCCGCGTCGCCGAGTCCGACATCGAGGAAGGCCTGTTCAACATCGCCGACAATGCCGAGGACCTGGTTTCGCGTCCGCCGGTCGTGACGATCATGGGTCACGTCGATCATGGCAAGACCTCGCTGCTCGACGCGATCCGCAACGCCAATGTCGTCTCCGGCGAAGCCGGCGGCATCACCCAGCATATCGGCGCCTACCAGGTCGAGAAGAATGGTCACAAGATCACCTTCATCGACACGCCCGGCCACGCCGCCTTCACGGCGATGCGTGCTCGTGGCGCCCAGGCGACCGATATTGCCATCCTGGTGGTTGCGGCCGATGACAGCGTCATGCCGCAGACGATCGAATCGATCAGCCATGCCAAGGCGGCCGGCGTTCCGATCATCGTGGCGATCAACAAGATCGACAAGCATGATGCCGATCCGCAGAAGGTGCGCTCCGAACTGCTGCGCCACGAGGTTTTCGTCGAATCCATGGGCGGTGAAGTTCTGGACGTCGAAGTATCGGCGACCAAGGGCACCAATCTCGACAAACTGCTTGAGGCGATCCTGCTGCAGGCCGAAATTCTCGACCTGAAAGCCAATCCGGACCGTACCGCCGAAGGCGTCGTCATCGAGGCCCAGCTCGACAAGGGCCGTGGTCCCGTTGCCACCGTGCTGGTGCAGACCGGCACGCTGATGCCGGGCGACATCCTCGTTGCCGGCAATGAATGGGGCCGGGTGCGTGCGCTGGTCAACGATCGTGGCGTGCAGATCAAGGAAGCGCCGCCGGCGATGCCGGTGGAAGTGCTTGGCTTGCAGGGCACCCCGCAGGCCGGCGATCGCTTCGCCGTGGTCAACAACGAGGCCCGTGCCCGCGAGATCACCGAATACCGCCAGCGTCTGGCGCGCGAGAAGGCGGTTGCCAAGCATGCCGGCCAGCGCGGTTCGCTCGAGCAGATGATGTCGCAATTGCAGACAAGCGGGCTGAAGGAATTCCCGTTGGTCATCAAGGGCGACGTGCAGGGCTCGATCGAGGCGATCAATGCCGCACTCGATAAGCTCGGCACCGACGAGGTTCGTGCACGCATCGTCCATGCCGGTGCCGGCGCCATCACCGAAAGCGACGTGTCGCTGGCCGAGACTTCGGGTGCCGCGATCATCGGCTTCAACGTCCGCGCCAACGTCCAGGCACGTGCCGCTGCTGCGGCGGCTGGCATCGAGATCCGCTACTACTCGATCATCTACAACCTTGTGGATGACGTGAAGGCGGCTCTGTCGGGCCTGCTGTCGCCGGAACGTCGCGAGACCTTCATCGGCAATGCGCAGATCCTCGAAATCTTCGACATCACCAAGGTCGGCAAGATCGCCGGCTGCCGTGTCACCGAAGGCAAGGTCGAGCGTGGTGCGGGCGTGCGCCTGATCCGCGACAACGTCGTCATCCACGAAGGCACGCTGAAGACGCTGAAGCGCTTCAAGGACGAAGTTTCGGAAGTCCCCGGCGGCCAGGAGTGCGGCATGGCCTTCCAGAACTACGAGGACATGCGCGTCGGCGACGTCATCGAGTGCTTCCGCGTCGAGATGGTGACCCGGACACTCTGAGTTCGAGTGACTTGTCCATACCGGGCGGTGGTCGAAAGGCCGCCGCCCCAAGTCTATTGAGAATGCCCATATGAGACATGCGGCACGGTTCCATCCCGCGCCTCACGCTTTCAGGATTGAGAAAAATGCCCCGTCCAACCGCATCCAGCCCATCCCAGCGCATGCTGCGCGTCGCCGAACAGGTGCGCCATGCGCTATCCGAAACCCTGCAGCGCGGCGAGATCATCGATCCGCTGATCGAGAACACCGTGGTGTCGGTCTCGGAAGTGCGCATGTCGCCCGATTTGAAGGTCGCTACCGCTTTCGTCTCGCCGCTCGGCGCCAAAGATGCCGATGCGGTGGTCGAGGCGCTGAACAAGCATGCGAAATTCGTCCGTGGCCGTGTCTCCGGCGCGCTGCGGCAGATGAAGTTCATGCCGGAGTTCCGCTTCAAGCTCGACACCTCCTTCGACAATTTTGCCAGGATCAACGACCTCTTGAAATCGCCGGAAGTGGCGCGCGATCTGGGTCCTGAGGACCAGGAAAACGCAGACCAGGACAAAGACGACAACAAGGACACCGAATAGTGGCGCGTCGCGGCAAGAAGAAGGGCCGGCCGATCTCGGGCTGGCTGATCCTGGACAAGCCGGTCGGCATGGGCTCGACCGAAGCCGTCTCCAAGATCAAATGGCTGTTCCAGGCGGAAAAGGCCGGCCATGCAGGCACGCTCGACCCGCTGGCGTCCGGCATGCTGCCGATCGCGCTTGGCGAGGCGACCAAGACCGTGCCTTACGTGCAGGACGGCGCCAAAATCTATCGCTTCACCGTTGCCTGGGGACAGGAGCGTTCGACCGATGACCTCGAAGGTCCGGTGACGAAAGAATCCGACCTGCGTCCGTCGGAAGCCCAAGTGCTCGCCCTGCTGCCGAAATACACCGGCGTCATCATGCAGACGCCGCCGCAATTCTCGGCGATCAAGATCGCAGGCGAGCGCGCCTATGATCTGGCCCGCGACGGCGCGACGGTCGACATACCCGCGCGAGAGATCGAGATCGGCCGTCTGGACGTTGTCGAGCATGGCGCCGACCATACTGTTTTCGAGGT
>NZ_RZPW01000739.1:0-3055 GCF_003998455.1 Mesorhizobium sp. M7A.F.Ca.CA.001.08.2.1
GTCCTTGACCGCCTGGTCGATCGGCACCGTCGCCTTTTCACCGGCACGGATGGCAGCGGCGTCCAGCTTCAGTTCCGGGTTGGCGGCAACAAACGCATCGAGCTTCTGGTCCGCAACCTTGGCTGCCGCGCGCTTCAGCGGATAGCCGCCGTCCTGCAGCGACATATTGACGGCCTTGATGAAGGCCGCTTCCTTGGCCTTGGCCTGATCACCGGCGGCGATGGCGTCATAGGACTCGACCGTCTCGTTGCCGATTTTGACAGATGCGGGTGTGCCGGCGGCAGCCGTCGACACCACGTCATAGGGAACCGAGTTCTTGGTCAGGAACGAAGTCGCGATATCGCAGGATGTCGTGAACTTCGCCGTGCCAACCGGATTGAACTGGAACTTGCAGTCGCCCGGCGCCGCGGTCACCGTCGCCCTGGTGTTCTGCTGCGCCGTGGCGAGTGCCGGATTGGCAGCCCATGTCAGTGCCTTGAACAGCGGGAAGGTGCAGACAATCGCCAGCGCAAGGCCCGCCATGATGATCGGCTTGCGGCCGATCTTGTCGGAGAGCCAGCCGAAGACGACGAAGAAGATCGAACCGACCGCCAGGGCGACCGCGATCATGATGTTGACCGACTGCGCGTCGACCTTGAGCACGTTGGTCAAGAAGAACAGCGCGTAGAACTGGCCATTGTACCAGACCACGGCCTGACCGGCGGTGAGGCCGAGCAGCGCCAGCAGTGCAATCTTGGCGTTCTTCCATTGGCCGAAGGCTTCCGTCAACGGCGCCTTGGAGCCCTTGCCCTCATCCTTCATGCGCTGGAAGGTCGGGGATTCGGAAAGCGAAAGCCGGATCCAGATCGAGATGCCGAGCAGCAGGAAAGACACGATGAACGGAATACGCCAGCCCCAGGCAGCATAGTTTTCCTTGCTCAATGAAGCCTGTACGATCAGGATCACAACCAGCGATAGGAACAGGCCGAGCGTCGCGGTGGTCTGGATCCACGAGGTGTAGTAGCCGCGCCGGTTGTCCGGCGCATGTTCGGCGACGTAAGTGGCCGCGCCGCCATATTCGCCACCCAGAGCCAGGCCCTGCAGCATGCGCAGGATGATCAGGATCACGGGAGCGGCGATGCCCAAAGTGGCATAGCCGGGCAGCAAGCCGACCAGGAAGGTCGATAGGCCCATGATCGTCATGGTGACAAGAAAAGTATATTTACGGCCGACAAGGTCACCGATGCGGCCGAACAGCAGTGCGCCGAACGGGCGCACAAGGAAGCCTGCGGCGAAAGCCAACAGCGCGAAAATGTTGCGGGTCGCTTCCGGAATGGCTGGGCTGAAAAAGGTCGAACCGATGAACACCGCCAGCGAGCCATAGAGATAGAAATCATACCATTCGAAAACGGTGCCGAGCGAGGAAGCGAAGATGACTTTCTTCTCTTCCCGCGTCATGCCGCGGCTTGTTCCGCCGGCGGTCGATGCTATTGCCATTGCGTTATCCTCCCGTGAGACCCGTTCTCAATGCTGCGCGACACTGTCCGCGTTCTCCTCCGAGCACGGACTCAACGACAGCCATCGGGGAAAAATGACAGAAAGCGCCCGCCAAAGGCAGCGCGTCTTTGGGATTATGACTTTGGTATTAGGTGCGCTGCGGGATGAAACCGGGCGAGTTGGGAAACCCCTAGCCCTTGAGCGCTTGCAGCAGGCCGGCGGCAGCCATCATGTCGCGCTTGCGAGCCGCGCGGCGGGCAACGGCCTCCGCATCCTGCCCCCAATGCTCGATCTGCCAGTCCTCGTCGACATGAGCAGCGGCCCAGGCAGCCTCAGCGTCGATCTCGCCGAAATCGACAGCCAGCGCCAGCAGCGCCGAACCGGTCAGCGACGTCATCACATGAATGGCGGCGAGCCGCAGCGGCTCGGCGCGCTGGGCAAGATGGCTGCCCAGCACGGCGATGGTCACGCGCGGCTGTTCGACATGGATGATGCCCTCGGCCAGATTGAAACGTGCTCCGAGTGTCCTCGCCCAGTCGATCACCGGATCCCAATGCTGATTCTGCCGCTCCACCAGCCCTTGCGGTGCGTCGGCGCGATAGCAGGTGAGATCGGATGAGGCAAAGCGCAGGATATCCTCCAGCACCGCCTGCGGGTCGCTGGCGACGCCATCGATGGCCGTGTTGACGAGGCGCATCACCGGCATCCTCACCGGATCGATGGTCTCGCTTTGGGCGGCGAACTCGTCGGCGACGAGCGCGGCTGCTGCCTCGGTCGGCAGCACCAGCAGCGCCTTGCCCGGCGTCCGCACCGGCTTGCCGTCGAGATGCACGGCAAAGCCATTGTCGACAGGTGCCACAGAGGCGGCCTTGTAGAAGCGCTTGGGCAGAGGCGTCTTCATCTGGATCTGGGCGCGGCGCACAGGATCCGGGTCGGAGAGATACTTGCCCGCTTCGAGGTCGTTGAGGATGTCACGCATGAAGGTCTCTCTTACACCGGCGTCAGCTTGCGCGCCGGCCGGTTGACGATGATCAGGCCGGCGGCAATCAGGCCAAGTGCCAAGAAAATGCGCATGGTCAGCGGCTCATTCAAGAACATGGCTCCGCACAGCACGCCGAAAACCGGCGACAGGAAGGTGAAACTGGACAGGCCTGACGCCGGATAGCGCCGCAGCAGCCAGAACCACAGCACATAGGTGAAGGCGACGATGTAGACCGCCTGGAAAAGCAGCGCCAAGGTCGGCAGCACGGTCGGGTCGCGAACGGGCGGGCCGGCGAGAGGCAGCACCAATACGCCCACGATCGCTGCCCCGGCGAGCTGGTAAAGCAGCAGCTTCTCGGCGCTCGCCTCAACCAGCTTCGACCGCTTGATGAGGATGTTGGTCAAAGCCCAGAAGAATCCGGAGCCAAGGCTCAGCAGATCGCCGAACAGCATGTCTCCGCCGCCGCCAAGCTTGTCGGAAAACACCGCGGCAAGGCCGGCAAAGGCCAGCAGCAGGCCAAGGAATTTTCTCAACGTGATCTGCTCGCCGAGCAGGAAATGGCCGCCGAGCAGCATCCAGAACGGCATGGTGTTGACC